>JALVZI010000246.1 GCA_027022125.1 Anaerolineae bacterium
TGTGGGGATAGTGCTCATTATCGGTTTCCTTCCGTGATAGTTGGTTGCCGGTAATGATGCACTATCTTCTCATTTATGTAAAATCAAAAAGTTTCATTTAGTTCAGAGAAAATAAAAAATCAGTGTAAATCTGTGTGAATCTGTGGACTATTTTTACTTCACTTGAACATTGTTTCGCTTATCCCAAACTCAAGTTAAAATAACTGCCCGACCCAATCGAACACGCCGAGCAGTTTTGCCGCCGAAACGACAATCACGGCGATGAGCAGCCAGCGCACAAACGCTGCGCCGCGTTCCACCGCCATCCGCGAGGCGACCCAGCCGCCGCTGGCATTTCCCACCGCCAGCAGCAATCCAACTCCCCATACCACCTGCCCGTTGAAAATGAACACACCCAGCGCAAAAATGGTGAACACCAGCACAATCAACACTTTGACGGCGTTGGCGCGTACCAAATCGTATCCCGCGCCGAGCACCAGCCCCGCCAGCAGAAAAATCCCCACCCCGGCTTGAATGAATCCGCCGTAAATGCCGATACCGAAAAAGATGAGCGCCTGCTTCCAGTTGATATTGCCCACCAGCACCGGACTTTTGCCGTGCAGCCAGCGTTTCGGGTTGACCAGAATCACCACCAGCATCACCACCATCAGCACGCCGATAGCGCGGCGCATCATTTCTTCATTTAGGTTGACGGCGATTTGCGCCCCGATGAGCGAACCGACAATCGCCGGCGCGGCAAGTTGCAGTCCGCCGCGCCAATCGAGCACGCGCTGGCGGCGGAAACTGTCGGTGGTGACGATATTCTGAATCAAAATTGCCACCCGATTTGTCCCGTTGGCGACATTCGGCGGCAAACCCAAAAAAATCAGCACGGGCAGCGTTATCAGCGAGCCACTGCCCGCCAGCGTGTTGATGAATCCGGCGGCAAAACCGGCGGCAATCACAGCGATGTACAGATACCAAGCCACAGCGTTCTCCTTTCGGTGTAGGCATATTTATATATCCGATGTGGCAAAACGCCAAAAATATGTACAATGAGTGATGGGGATAGAGATAGAGATAGGGATTCGCCGAATCGCTGAATCGTATTCCGTGAAACGTGATGAGTGATGGGTGAAACATGCAACCTTGAACCAGAAACCCGAAACTCGAAACCAGAAACCCGAAGGAGCAAACTATGAGCAAACCTATTCGCATTATTGGCACACGGATGGATTTGGGACAATCGCGGCGCGGGGTGGATATGGGACCCGGCGCGGTGCGATATGCCGGATTGTTCGACCGGTTGGGAAAACTTGGTTATACCATCGAAGATACAGGCAACATATCGGCGCCGCTGCGCGATACTCTGCCCAAAGATGGTGGATTGTCGTTTCTGCCCGCTGTGATTCGCACCTGCGAAGCGATTTACGATGCGGGACGGCAAGCCGTCGCCGACGGCGTGCGCCCGGTGTTTCTCGGCGGCGACCACTCTATCGCGGTGGGAACTATCGGCGGGGTGACACACGACCAACCCGCCGGTGTGCTGTGGATTGACGCGCACGGCGATTTCAACACGCCGGAAACATCGCCGAGCGGGAATATTCACGGGATGCCGCTGGCGGCGCTGATGGGTTTCGGCGCGCCGGAACTGGTCAATTTGGGGCGTCCCGGCGCAAAACTCACCGCGCCCGATGTGGTGCTCATCGCCATCCGTGATTTAGACCCCGGCGAGCGCGATTTGCTGAAAAAAAGCGGCGCGGCGGTGTACACCATGCGCGAAATTGACGAGCGCGGTATCGCGGTGGTGGCACACGAAGCCCTGCGGCAACTGCGACACCATTCGCGCCTGCACGTCAGCCTTGATATGGACAGTCTCGACCCGGTGGAAGCGCCGGGAGTCGGTACGCCCGTGCCCGGCGGGCTTTCATACCGCGAGGCACATCTGCTGATGGAAATCATCGCCGACACGGGGAAAGTCGCTTCGGTGGATGTGGTGGAGGTGAATCCCATTTTGGATGTGCAAAACAAAACCGCCCAAATGGCGGTTGAGTTGTTGGCTTCGCTTTTCGGCGAAAATATTTTTTAGCGGCGGGAAGACCGTCTCACGCCAAACCGTTTTACCCATCCAGTGCCGATGTGCAGTGCGGGCAGCGGGTCGCTTTGATGGGAATTTCGGTGTGGCAGAAGGGGCATTCTTTGGTAGTCGGTTCGGCGGGGGGTGCGGGTTCTTCTTCCTGCATCCGATTGATGCTTTTCACAATCAGGAAAATGACAAACGCCACAATCAAAAAACTGATGATGGTATTGATGAACACGCCATAGTTGATGGTTACCGCACCGGCGGCTTGGGCATCAGCCAGCGAAGCGTACGGTCCGGCGGGGTCGCCCGCTTTGAGCAGGGCATACAAATTGGCGAAATCCACGCCGCCCAGCAGCAATCCGATGGGGGGCATAATGATGTCGGCGACCAGCGATTTGATGATTGCGCCGAATGCCGCCCCGATGACGATACCGACCGCCATATCAACCACGTTGCCGCGCATAATAAATTTTTTGAACTCCTGCATAGTGCATCTCCTGTTGAATCTATGGAGCAGACTATCGCCCCGATTGAACGATTTTGGAATGCTGTAAGCATAACATATCACGGCACAAATCGCAATAAAAAGGTAACTGCTCAGCCATAGATTGAATAGAACACAGATGACACAGATGATACGGATGGACACAGATTTTTTTCTGTGTTTTATCTCACTGCGGCGACATTTGAGTAGAGACGCCCAATTTGGGCGTCTCTACGGGGTCGATCAGCATATGTTTTTCCCGGTCGATTTCATCCTGAGTAGTCCGCTGGGCGTATCGAAGGGTGAAATCGGCAAGATACCATTGCCCGGTGAGCAGTTACATAACTGATGTTACGCAGTGTGAGTGTTGACAAACATTTATCAGGTTACGAAAGATTATATATCGGGTCGAAAGTAAAAACGTAGGGGCACGCTGCAGCGTGCCCTATGAAGCGAGAGAATCGGGAAAATAACGCCAAAATCGGTAGGGGCGGCTCGCGAGCCGCCCCTACCATCGCTACTGTATTTCGGCTTGCCGGGGGAAATCAAATCCTCGGCTGCGTAATATGAGTTACATAAAAAGAACGAACTTGCGAATGGAGATTAGGTTCTGTTGACGTTTCGTTTTCAGTGGGAAAAACGCATCCTGAGTAGCGGTTTGCGGAGCAAACCGC
>JALVZI010000247.1 GCA_027022125.1 Anaerolineae bacterium
CAGGTCAGATTGCGTCCGTGTGACTTCGGCGCTGTCGGTGGTATCGCGCTTTCGCCAGAAAAGCCAGTCGATAATCCATTCGACCACCCAGCCGATAATCAAGCCGATAATAATTCCGGTTGTAAACGTCATCAGGTTCCTCCTTTGTTTGACACAAAATATGTCACTGAAACTTGCGGGTAAATTACAATTATTATAAATGGAAAGATGAAAAGTTAGCAAAAATGGAAAACGTTTTATGAGCGGGGACTTGCTTACAACCGAAAGCCAATGTAAAATCGCTGTACACATTTTCAACCCGCCACGATACGGAGGTGACCTTTGGTTCGCATAATGGTGGTTGACGACCACGAAGTTGTCCGGTTCGGTCTGAAAAGTTTGCTCACGCGACATCCCGGCTGGGAAGTGGTGGCAGAAACGGGAACGGTAACCGGCGCTATCGAAAAAGCCGCCGAACACAACCCGGATATTGTGGTGATGGATATTCGGCTGAGCGATGGCAGCGGGATTGATGCCTGCCGCGAAATCACCCAGCGGAATCCGCAGACAAAAGTGATTGTCCTCACTTCGTTTGCGGAAGATGATTTGCTGTTTAACGCCATTTCGGCGGGAGCATCGGGGTATGTGCTGAAACAGGTGGGTAATGACGATTTGGTGCGCGCCATCGAAACAATTTTACGCGGCGATGCGCTGCTCGACCCCAGCGTGACCGGGCAGGTGCTGGCAAAAATTCGCGAAACCACCCGCTCGGAGTCTTTCCACAATTTAACCGACCAGGAATTGCGCGTGCTGGCGCTCATTGCCGAGGGGCGAACCAACAAAGAAATTGCTCACACGCTGCATCTCGGTGAAGGGACGGTGCGAAATTACGTCAGCAGTATTTTCAGCAAACTGCAACTTTCAAACCGCGCCGAAGCCACCGCTTATGCCGTGCGCCACAATTTGGACAATTTTCTCGGAAGCAACTGAACCACCGCAATCCAGACAGAATCGCCGGAATTACCGGCGATTTTTTATTTTACGGCGAACTAAATGAAACTTTTACCCTTCTCTCTCTTTTTTGCATCTAATTTTCACGAAATTCACAGATTTCATGCTTAAATTTGAGAAATTCGCGTTAATTTGATGCGGAAATCCGGTTAAACAAAAAGTTTCAATAAGTTTGGCGTCTTTCGGGGTGAAGTCGGGATGATTGTCAGCACTTTCAGTGACATTTGTCACTACAACATTTATTTATTCCCGTTTATCATACAGATGCAATGAGTACAGGAGGGAGTATGGCTCCCAAAACAGGAGTATCAGCGGGTATGGAATTTAAAGCGTTGCGTGTGCCTTCTTTAAATAAAAAGGTTGCAGCAGAATTGGAACACGCATTAAAGGGACTTTCCGGCGTAAAACAATTTAAAATTACGCTCGAAACGCAAGAGTTATATATTCAGTTTGATGAAAATCAGGTGGGGTTTCAAACTTTGGCGCAGGAGATGGCAAAAGCCGGATGCTCGCTGAAAAATATTGATGCGGCACTGCTACTGTAATTTATCGGGCAAAATATTTCCGGCTGCGGGGAAACTCGCAGTTTTTTTATGCCTGAAATTGCCTCGCGCAGGCGAGCGGTTATAATACCCGTACTCTATACCGAAGGAAATCCGATGAAATTCAAACAAGCCATCACCGAATTTGTTCCGAAAATTGAAGCCGAAATGCAGCGGTATCTCACCCCGTCCACAGGTGCCACCGACCCCTTTTGGGGAATGATGCTCTATCATCTCGGTTGGCGCGACAGCCGGTTGCAGCCCGCGCAAGCCCCGGCGGGCAAGCGATTGCGCCCCGTGTTCACCATGCTCGCCTGCCAAGCCGAAAACGGCGACCCGACCGCCGCGCTGCCCGCTGCCGCCGCGGTGGAACTGGTGCACAATTTCACCCTCATTCACGATGACATTCAGGACAACAGCGACACTCGCCGCGGACGCCCCACCGTGTGGAAAATATGGGGCGTGCCGCAAGCCATCAACGCCGGCGATGCGATGTTCACGCTGGCGCGAAACGCGCTGCTGCATTTGCGAGAAGGGGGCATTCCGGCGGAAACCGTGCTGGATGCCACCGCCTGCCTCGACCGCACCCTGCTGAAACTGTGTCGCGGGCAATATCTGGATATGTCATTTGAAGAAACGATGTCGGTGCGGCAGGAAACCTATCTGGAAATGATAGCCGGAAAAACCGCCGCACTGCTGGCGTGCTCCGGTTATTTGGGTGCACTGATTGCCACCGAATCGCCGGAAGCCGCCGAGCGATATTGGCAATTTGGGCACGCATTGGGAATGGCATTCCAGATGCAGGATGACATTTTGGGCATTTGGGGGGATGCGGATATGGTGGGCAAACCCATCGGCGATGATTTGCGGCAGCACAAAAAAACGATGCCGGTTGTTTTCGCGCTGAATCGGACGGAAACAGACGACACCCGCCGCTTCCGCGAAATTTACCGCCAACCCCAACTGACCGATGCGATGGTCACCGAAGCGGTGTCGCTGCTGGAAAAAATCGGCGCAAAAGCGCACACCGATGCCGCCGCCGAGCGATATACCCGGCAGGCGCAGCGTCTGCTCAATTCCATCGGCGTTAACCGCGAAGCCAAAGAGGCATTGCAGGATATGCTTGCCTTTTTGCTGGCGCGAACATATTGAACAATAGCGAATTTCGAATAGCGAATGACGAATGTATCTGTTCTGTGTGCATTGGTATCTTGCCGATTTCGTCCTTCGATACGCCCTGCGGGCTACTCAGGATGAAATCGGCAGGGAAAAACGCATCCTGAGTAGCGGTTCGCGCAGCGAACCGCGTATCGAAGGGCGTTTTTTCCCTTCCCCTGAATAAATACTGACGAATAGCAAGTTACGAACAACGAATTGCGAGTCGAAAAATGACAACCGATTATCCGTTCAAAAATTTAGTTTTGCAGGGGGGCGGGGTGAAAGCCTTTGCCTATCACGGGGTGATGGCAGTGCTGGAGGAAAAAGGCATTCTCCCCCAAATCGAGCGGGTCGGCGGCTCGTCGGCGGGGGCGCAGTTGTCGGTACTGCTCAGTTTCCGGCTGCCATGGGCGGAAACACTGCGTCTCTTCCGCACCTGCGATTTCACCAAACTCGCCGATGCGCCCGTCACCCCCAACCCCGATTGGACGCCGCGCATCGTTGACCGGAATATCAGCAAATTGAAA
>JALVZI010000248.1 GCA_027022125.1 Anaerolineae bacterium
GAAATATCCGGAATCCATAGCGAAACATCGTGGATTCCCGCTTTCGCGGGAATGACATCATAAAAATTACCGATGATTTTTGTAATTTTGACACACTTTTCAAAAGTTTCATTTAGTTCGTTATCAGTTTTTGGCAAAAAGCAATCAGCGGTCAGCAATAAACTGAGAACTGACCGTAACTGTACAGCGTGTGATTGTACTTTGAATAAACTATTGGTTTGACCGGATTTTCACCCTCCCCCTGCCCCCTCCCTTTGAGGGAGGGGGAAAATCCCCTCACCCTTTGAGGGGGAGGGTTAGAGAGAGGGTGGGTACACTGAACAGATACAAACTGATAACTGAAAACTAAAAATAACTACTGATGATTTCCAGCACTTTTTGGATGTCTTTCGGGTCGCCGGATTGAACTTTGGTGGATGACGCGCGGGCGATGGCGTTCAGCGCGCTGATATCCGCGTCGGAGCCATAAGCCACCGGAATGACCAGCACCGGGTTGCGGTCGCCGTGCGCCTGCGTGATTGCCATCACCACATCGTTCAGCGCGTTGAAACTGGCGGTGTCTTTACCGTCGCTCAGCACCACAATCGCTTTGATGCGGTTATCGCCGCCATCCTGAGCGCGCACCGTTTTAATGGCTTCCAAAATGGCATCGTACAGCGCGGTGTCGCCATCGGCTTCCAGACTTTCCACCCGCTGGCGAATGTTTGCGCTCGCCCCTTCCGATGATGCCAGCGGCACAACCATCTGCACATCCTGATTGAATTTTATCAGCCCGATGCGGTTCTGCGATGGCATATTGTCCAAAAAAGCGAGCGCGGCTTGTCGGGCTTGGTCAATTTTTGTGCCGGACATCGAGCCGGACACGTCGAACACCAGCAGCACATCCGCCTGTTTTTTCACATACTGCCAACTGGCTTGCACGGCGGCAATCACATCCGGGTCGGGTTCATCCAACACGGTGGTGGGCTGGTTGGGGTCAACGCCCAGTTCCGGCACGATGGGGTATCCCAGCGGCACATCGGGGTTCACCGGGCGGAACCCGCTTTCCATAATTTTCTGCTGCACATCTTTACTGCGGATGTACTCCGTGAAAATTTTGGCGGCGGCGCGCTGTTCGGGCGTCGTCCAATCGGCATTTACAATACCGAAGGGATGTTCGTGCCAGAATGTGCCCTCTTTGGGATAGAGCGCCACCAGTTTTTCGGGGGGCTTGTAATTGGTTTTGCCCTGATTGATGTAAATCAGGTCGTTTTCTTCCAGCGCGACAAAATCGAGATAGTCCGGTCCCTGCGCAATATATTCTTTAAATTCGGTGGTGCGCGATGAGTAATGTTTGATGAGATTTTCGATATCGCGCACGCCCTGCTGCACATCGGGATTTTGCACTTCCTGCATGGTCAGCCGCCGCAGATTGGTATTGCCGGCATTGTATTTCGCGCTGGCATAAAATTCGGCGATGAGAGTTGACAGCGCGGTGGAACTGACATACGGGTCGGTGTGCCCGTAATAAACGGTGGTGCGGTCGCCGCCGATGCCGTAATCTGCCCAGCCGTTGGGCGATTGCATCACTTGCAATAACTCTTCCCAGCCGACGGGCGCGCCGCCGTTTGCCCGCTGTAACGCCTGCAAGCGGCTTTCCCAAATTGCCATCACCACCGGGGCGAGCGCGGTTGACGGGCTGTCCGCCAAATCGAACACCTGCCGTCCGGTTTGATAGTTGACCAGCGCCAGCCAGTGACTCACCGACGGGGCGAAGATGGTCGGTTTGGCGACGTTGGCGTTATTCGGCGCGATGATGGCGTTGATGATGCCCTGATGCACCGTGCCGGAAGAGCCGGGTTCGCCGGTGACGTAAATCGGTTTTTCATCTTTACCCAGTTTTTCGCCCGTCAGCGGGTTGATGCCGTTGGCATAACTGCGATTGAAATTGTCAATCGCTTCCGGCATGTACAATTTACTTTCGGGTGCGTAAATGATGGAAATTTCGATGGCGTTTTTCGGTTTGGAAACAGTACCGCCATTCGACAGACTGCCGGTATCGCTGCCAAATAGCGAGCACGCCAGCAGGCTCATCAGTAAAATGGGGAAAATCAGCAGGGTTCTTTTCATGTTACACTCCGTTTCTGGTTTCGGGTTTCGGGTTTCTGGTTTCGGGTCCAAAGTCCAAAGTCAGGTTGCGGGTTCAAAGTTCAAGGTTGCAGGGTTGCAATCAGTTCAAAATTCAAAAAAGTTGCAAAGTTGCAAAGTTGCAGGGTTGCAAGGTAATTCGCTATTCACTCTTCGCTATTCGCTATTCGCATCACTCATCACGTTTCACGCATCACGTTTCACGCATCACGTTTCACGCATCACGCATCACGTTTCACGCAATACGATTCAGCGAGTCAACGAGTTAGCGAATCACCAATCACCAATCTCCAATCTCCAACCTCTATTGGAATTGCGCGCGCAGGCGCTCTGCCGTTGCGCCATCGGGGATGACGGTTTGCCCGGTGATGGGTGTGGCGGCGGCGCGCAAGCCATACGCGGCGAGATTGTTCTGCTGTGCCGCACCGAGTAGAAAGTCGCGGAAGATTGCGGCGGCTTTTTCGCGGTCGGCGGCATTTTTGGCGGTGTCTCCCCGCCGAATCAGGTACGGGAAATTGAAAATCACCGGATATTGCGGCACTTGTTCAATAAACTGACTGCGATTCACTGCCGGTAATTGGCTCTGTAAAATCATGCCCACATCCACCGATGGCGGCGTGCGCGTCAGTTGATTCAGCGGCGAACCGTTTTTATCAGGCACGGCGTTTAAAATTTCATCCACCCAGCGCAAAAAGCCGCTGTCTGCCACCATATCCGCGTTGAGCGCGGTTTGGCGGTGGTAACTCGCCGCGGCGGAAAGGAATGCTGCCAGTCCCGCCACGGTATTTTTCGGCGAGGGGAGCGCGGCATCGAAACGGGCATCTCCCGCACCGAGCGTTTGCCACTGCGCGGCATCGGTTGCCGCCGTGTGCACCGTCTCCCAATCGAGATTGCCCTGCAATCCGGTTCGCTGGGCGACAGCCAGCCATATCAGCCCGTCCTGCGCCACCGATGCACCCGTGTCGTCATACGGCACGCCGCGCGCCATCTGCCGCACAAAATCGGCTTCGGCAATCCACGCATCGGGCAGACTGTCCGCGCGGGTCAGGTCGAGTTGGGCGGGGGCGTCCAGCC
>JALVZI010000249.1:0-2241 GCA_027022125.1 Anaerolineae bacterium
ATTATACATCTCGGGGTATATCGCATTTATAGGTTTTTTGAGTTTTGTCAGTCAATCAGGCCTTGAACTTCAGTTCGAGGCGAACACTATTTTGAAACCAGCGGCGCGGCGGGGCGAATGCCTTCGTACACCCGTTTGCCGCCGATGGTGCGCAGAATGGTGCGGGCGTTTCGTTTGCCCAGCAGTTGTTCCATTTCCGCGGGGGTGAGCGGGGTATTGTTGTTTTTCAAAAACAGGCGGAAAATCGATTCGGTCAGCGGCAGCCCGTCGGGGATGAAATCGGTTTCGTTGGCGCAGTGCCGGCGAATGAGATGCCACAGTTGGTCAATTTCAAAAACCTGTCCGGTTTCGGGGTCAACCCAATCCATCGTGTGCGGGTCGGGGTTTTCCGCCACCAAAGCCTGCACTTCCTCACAAGCGTGCGCCAGCAAATAGCGGCGCAAATTTTTTCCCGGTTGCAACCACCATTTAAAATCGATGTGAAATTTGGTTTTCAGAGTCGGTTTGATATATTTTGCCATAATGGATGAGCCTATTCGGTTTTGTATGTCCAGTAGCCGTGCCGCATCCACTCGCAGCGCGGATGGTCAGACAATTCTTGCAGCAATGGACCGGGCGGACAGCGGCGGGCAACATTGATGGCGCTGTACAGCGTGTTGGTGTGTACCGCTCCCTGCGATGTGAGTTTCAGCAGTTCGGGGAAAATGCGGTCAATCAACACCGAAATGGGTGTGTTTTTCTCGGCGGTTTTTTGCCAGAATGCGTCAATTGCCTCCGACCCCTCTTCGCCGATGACCATCAGTTCATCATACCGGCACGACAATTGCCGGTTCCGCATTTCAAACGCCAACTGATTATTTTTGACGGTGGCAACCCGAACCCACTCTCGCAGGGTGCGCTGGGGAACATAATCCACCACCAGTTTCAGCGGGTCATCGGTGCGTTTGAGCACAATGAATGCCCCCACCGGCAAGCGGTGCTCGACGAACCAATCGCCAAAACCGAAAATATAGCGGTGGCGGCGCACATACCAGCCGACCCGCTCTTCGCCGGTTTGCCCGTCCACAAATTGCAGCGCGACTATCCGGTCATCGGGAACATCGGGCAGTAACGCTTCGACGGCGGGCAGCACGGGGAGCGTGCCGGAACGGCGGTGCGGGTAATTCAGCACAAAAGTCACTTCACCGGCATCGGGGTCAACGGCGCGGGCAAATTCCGGCGGGGTGGCTTCATCGTCAATTTCGCTGAGCAGGGCGCGAATGTCCGGCGCGAGTGTGTCGGGGTCAAAGGTCAGCCCTTCGGGAACGATGAGATTGTGCGGCGGTTGGGCAACCTGCGGCGGTTTCAGTCGCTGCAAATACCACATCGGCTGCCCCGGCAAGCCGACATTCAAAAATCGCGGGTCGGCATCCAGCATATAATTGACGGAAAATTGGGTCGCTTCGGGGGTTGCGCCGTTATCGTTGAGTTCCAGTTGCTCAATCAGCGCGGCAACATCCAGCGGACCATTGTTGATGTCAATTGCCGCATCCACAATGTTCAGCAACCCCTCTTGAATTTCCACTAGCATATCGGCTAAAAACCATTCGTGGTTAAATTGCACAAAATTGGGATTTTCCGCCAGGGCTTTTTCAATTTTGGGGATGATGTCTGCACGGAATTTTTCCAGCAGTTGCGCGGTTTTGGAAGTGCCGTCATCGTTCACACCGATTTTGTTGGCGGCGTCGGTGAGTGCGTGCGGCGCGGAAAAATCGGCGGCAAAAGAGGCGGTGACGTTCTGCTCGTTGAACGACACATCCAGCACGGTAAACTCGCCGTGTTCGGGGTGGAAACCGGAACGGGTGGCGGTAACGGTGGCTGCCGCGTAATTGTACTGCGTAAAAATCAGGGTGTCGCCGACGGCATAACTGTCGTTGGGCTGATAGATTCTACCCTGAGCCAGTTCGGCACGCAGCGCTTTTTCTTCATCTTCTAACGCCTTTTGCACAAAAAATAAGCCAAGTTCATCAATGGAACACGGCTTGCCACTTTCTATAAACTTGTTGTAGAGGGCATCGGTAGCTTCATCAGTAATTTGAAAGTCGTTGTGCCAAAAAGCAGCGGTTTGAGTGGGGCGTTGATTCAAAACAATACTACTCCTATAACTGAATTTACCAATCTACCGACTGCCGATTATAGCAGTATTCCGGTCGGTTGACAAATTTTACAGCAATTTGCCGCAATTTTTGGCGCGGGGGTAGC
>JALVZI010000249.1:2251-10344 GCA_027022125.1 Anaerolineae bacterium
GATTTTAAGTCATTCCGGAATTTCCCGCAGGGAAATATCCGGAATCCACAGCAAAACATCGTGGATTTCCGCTTTCGCGGGAATGACATTTAAAAAATTGCCGATGGTTTCTGTAATTTTGGCACACTTTTCAAAAGTTTCATTTAGTTCATTTTGAAACTGATGTTATAATTCCCACCTGTGCCCTGCGGGCGCGAAAGCGGGCTGTGCCGCCGGGGTTTTTGTTCTCACTCTTCCATCACCACTTCCAATTCCATCCCGAAAACTTCCACAATATCGCCGGGGGAGAGTTTCTTTTTGCGGCGCGTTTCCACTTCGCCGTTCAACTTCACTTCGCCGCCCTGAATGAGCCGTTTTGCCTGCCCGCCGGTGGCAACCACATTCGCCAATTTTAAAAACTGGTCAAGTTGGATAGGTTTTTCTGCTGTTGAAGCCATTGTTTCCTCAGCATTCGTCATTCGCTATTCGTCACTCGTTATTCGTTTCAGTGTTCTTTTGCGCGGCGCATCAGTTCCATCTGACTGTTGAGCGGCGGTTCGCCCGCTTTGGGGCTTAACCGTTTGTACGACCCATCGGGCAGCAGCAACCGCGCCTGCACGTTGTCTGCCAGCACGGTTTGCAAAATTTCATCGTGAATGGTTTGCCGCAGCGATGCGTCTTTTACGGGAAAAACCGTTTCCACACGACCATTCAAATTGCGCGGCATCAAATCGGCGCTGCCCATATAAATTTCCGGTTCGCCGCCGTTGTAAAAATAGAAAACGCGGGTATGTTCCAAAAACCGCCCGACAATGCTCACCACGCGGATATTTTCGCTGATGCGGGGCACGTTGGGACGCAAACAGCAAATGCCGCGTACAATCAAATCAACCTTTACCCCCGCCTGCGATGCCCGATACAGCGCCCGAATCATTTCATCATCCACCAGCGCATTCATTTTAAAAATGAGATGTCCCGGATTTTCCGGCGAGTGTTTTTCTATTTCGCGGTCTATCAATGCCAGCATTCCTTCGTGCAGGTTCACCCGAGCGACCCGCATTTCTTTATAGTCGGTCAAGTTGGAATAGCCCGTCAAACGGTTGAACAGATGGCTCACATCATCCGCCAGCGTTTCATCGGCAGTAAACAACCCCAAATCGGTGTAAATTTGCGATGTGACCGCGTTATAATTTCCCGTGCCCAGATGCAGATAGCGGCGCAAGCCGTCGCGCTCGCGGCGAACCACCATCGTCACTTTGCTGTGCGTTTTTAACCCCAGCAAGCCGTAAACCACGTGCACGCCGACCCGTTCCAACGCACGCGCCCACCCGATATTGCTCTCTTCATCGAATCGTGCTTTCAGTTCCACCAGCACGGCAACCTCTTTATCGTTTTCGCGGGCTTCCATCAGCGCCTTCACAATGGGTGAATCGCGCCCGACGCGGTAGAGGGTCTGTTTGATGGCAACCACATTCGGGTCGCGGGCGGCGGTGCGGAGAAAATCTATCACCGGCAAAAATGAATCATACGGATGGTGCAGCAAAATATCCTGCTGCCGAATGGCGCTGAAAATGGCTTCGGGACCGGGGAGCGAGCGCAGAACTTTCGGAACGACCGGCACATAGGGCGCGTCTTTCAAATCGTAACGGTCAATGCCATACAATCCCCAAAAATCGCTCAGTTTCAGCGCGCCCTCCACCTCGAACACATCTTTCGGGTCAATCTGCAAATTTCGCACCAGCAGGTCGCGGATGTGTACCGGCATCGATTTGTCAATCGTCAGGCGCACCACCGGTCCAAACCGGCGACGGCGCAAGCCCGCTTCGATGGTGGTCAGCAGGTCAGAGGCTTCATCTTCCTGAATTTCAATATCGGCGTTGCGGGTAACTTTAAACGGATACGCTTCCAGAATATCCAATCCGGGAAACAGATGGTGCAGGTTGGCGATAATCAGTTGTTCCAGCCAAACGAAATGAAAGCGTTTGTACGGCAACTTTTTGCCGGAATGGGGCACGGGCACAAAACGGGGCAGTGAATTTGGCACTTTCAGACGTGCAAAATGTTCGCCTTTTTCCGGGCTGTACACCCGAACCGCCAGATTCAGGCTGAGATTCGAGATGTGCGGAAACGGGCGACCGGGGTCGAATGCCAGCGGTGTGAGCACCGGAAAAACCTCGCGCATAAAGAATTTATTGGCACTTTCGCGCTGTTTTTCGTTCAGTTCATCAAAACGATGGAGTCTCACCCCCAATTCCGCCAGTGCGGGCAGCAAATCATCCTGCAACAGATGCCGCACATCGCGCAGCATGGGGCGCAGTTTTTTGCGAATGGCGTTCAACTGCTCGGCGGGGGTCATCCCGTCGGGTGGCGTTTTGACCACCCCCGCGCTCAACTGCTGTTTCAAACCGGCGACACGGGTCATAAAAAACTCATCCAGATTCGAGCCGAAAATCGCCAGAAATTTTACCCGTTCCAGCAGCGGGTGGCGCGGGTCTTGCGCTTCTTCCAGCACACGCCGGTTAAATTCCAGCCAACTCAACTCGCGGTTGAAATAGAGTGCGGGGTCTGCCAAATCGAGCGGCGGTTGCCCGTTGCCCGATTTTTTGGCGGGCACGGGGGTCTTTTGTATTTTTCGCGTGCGTGGGCTCATCGTTTTTCTCCCGTTTCGACTATCGGAGAACTTATTGAAACTTTTTGTGTGTTTGAAATTCAGCCACGAATTTCCACAAATTTCACGGATTTTAAATGTCATTCCGGAATTTCCCGCAGGGAAATATCCGGAATCCATAGCGAAACATGGTGGATTCCCGCTTTCGCGGGAATGACATTATAAAAAATACCGATGATTTTTGTAATTTGGGCACACTTTTCAAAAGTTTCATTTAGTTCAGGTAAATTATAGCATAATCTCGGCAGAAAAACGATTCAATGCCGAAAATTGGAAATCAGTGTTGCATCAATTTTAAAATTATGTTAAACTGTAACCAATAAGTACCATAGTACTGCATTTGTAAATGAATGGAGAATCGTATGAAACGGTTGCACGTATTTTTGTTGGTATTGGCACTGCTGCTCGGCAGTTTGACGGCGTGCGCACGCTCTCGCCCCGAAAATCCCGCGAACACCCAGCCCACGGCGGGGAAAATCCAACCGTCCGGCGAATCACTGTTGGATGACAGCAGCGAAGTGCTGGTGAACCCTGTTTCGGAGGCGTATGTGCCCGGTGAAGTGCTGGTGAAGTTCAGCAAATCCATCGCGCAGCAATTGCCCACCGAGCGAAAAGAGGGCATTCAGGCACTGTCGGTGAACAATCCCGCGCTGGATGCGCTGTTCGCCGATACGGGCATCACCGGATTGCGCCCGCTGCTCAGCCCCATCGCGCAGGTGACGGGCGAAAGTCTCGAATCGCTCAGCGCCCGCACGGGGAGCGCCCGTCAATTTTATGTGGCATCTTTCAGCACCGATAAAAACATTTCTGATGTGGTGCAAAAATTATCCGCCAGCGAAAATGTGGAATATGCCGAGCCGAATTATGTCGCCTTTGCCGACGGTATTCCCCGGTATGCCGTACCCAACGACCCGTTTTTCAGTTATCAGTGGAATATGGACGCCATCCAAATGCCGACGGCGTGGGATATGAGCACCGGCAGCGGCGTGACGGTTGCCATTTTGGATACGGGCGTGGCGTATGAAAATTATCAAATTTACCAGCAAGCCCCCGATTTGGCGAACACCCATTTTGTCAACGGATACGATTTCATCAACGGCGACACCCACCCCAATGACGACAACGGGCACGGCACACACGTGGCGGGCACACTGGCGCAAAGCACCAACAACGGCGAGGGGGTCGCCGGGGTGGCATATAACGCCAACATTATGCCCGTCAAAGTGCTGGATAGTTTGGGACAGGGCACGTATGCCGGTATCATTCAGGGTATCGAATTTGCCGTTGCCAACGGTGCGAAGGTCATCAACCTGAGTTTGAGCGGACACAGCGGCTCGCAAGCGCTGGAAGAAGCGGTGAACCAAGCCCGCGCGCAGGGCGTGCTGGTGGTCGCTGCCGCGGGGAACAATAACGGCGCGGTGGAATATCCGGCGCGATATGACAGTGTGCTGGCAGTCGGTGCGGTGCGGTTCGACAAAAGTCGCGCACGATACAGCAATTACGGGTCGGCGCTGGATGTGGTCGCGCCCGGCGGCGACAATCAGGTTGACCAAAATGGCGATGGTTTCGGCGATGGCATCGTGCAGCAGACTTTCCGCAGCGGCGAAATTAACACCTTCCGCTATCTGTTTATGGAAGGCACATCGATGGCGACACCGCACGTCAGCGGGCTGGCGGCACTGCTGCTGGCGCAAAATCCCACACTGTCGGTGGACGCGCTGGAAAATGCCATCAAATCCACCGCGCTCGATTTGGGGACTGCCGGAGAAGATGAGGAATACGGCGCGGGATTGATTCAAGCCGCCGACGCGCTGGCATCTGTGGGCGGGACACCTCCCACTGCCACCCCGACACCGGTTGTGCCGCCGACGGCAACGCCCACCGGCGCACCGGGTGTCACCCCCTCACCGACCGCTGTGCCGCCGACACCCACCGCCACATCCCCCATTCCACCAACAGCAACCGCCACTCCCGCTCCGCCGACACCCACGCCCGTTGCCGGTGACATCATTCAAAATGGCGGATTTGAAAGCGACACGGCATGGGTCTTTATGGACACCCCGGTGGACGGTCGCTATACCACCGAACGCGCCCACAGCGGCACTCGCTCGGCGGTGGTGGGCATCACCGACCCGGCGCAAGACCAGTTCACATACAGTTCTGTGGCGCAAAAAGTCACCATTCCCGCCAACGCCACCAAAGCGACTCTCTCGGCGTGGGTGTATCCCGTCAGCAGCGATATTCCCAGCGGCGATGTGCAAATCACGATGATTTTGGATGCCAATTTCCGCGTGCTGCAACAGTTGAACACTATGTTGAAAAACGACCAGACATGGCAGCAACAAACCTTCGATGTGACGGCGTATCGCGGGCAAACGGTGTATGTCTATTTTGGCGCGGTGAATGTGCGCGTCAACGGCAAAGTCACCGCGATGTATGTGGATGATGTTTCGCTGATTGTGGAGCAGTAGAGGAAAGATTCGTGAGGCGTGGTTGGTTGATTGGCGATTGGTGATGGCTGGTCGCTGACTGCCGATGGCTAACTGCTGACTCGCTCATTCGCAAATTCGTTCTTTCCACGTGTTGACCATCAACATCCGGTGAGAATTTGATTTCCCCCGTCAAGCCAAAATACAGACGTAGGGGCGGCTCGCGAGCCGCCCCTACGTTTTTCATTGCGTATTGTTCACTACTTTCGCAATTTCCGCCCGGTTTCCCATGCGCGGTAGTTGAGTTCCACAAATCGCTGCGGCACGCGCCGGGCGATGGCTTGTTTCCACACCGATTCCGGCACATCCAAATAAGTTGACAGCAACCCCAGCATGATAATGTTCGCCACGCGGGCATTGCCCATTGCCTCTGCCATTTCCACACCATCTACCCATTGAACGTGCGGTGAAATTTGGCGCAGCGTTTCTTCTATCGCAGCATATTCGGGATAGACAGCATCACCGGTGGTAACAGTAACGGGCACAATTTGATGCCGGTCCATCAGCACCACCGAATCAGGGCGCAGCATCGGCAGGTAGCGCAGCGCCTCCATCGCCTCAAATGCCAGCAGAAAATCGGCGGAGGCATCGGGGATGATGGGCGAGTGAACAATTTTGCCCCAGCGCACGTGGCTGCTCACATTTCCGCCGCGCTGCGACATACCGTGAATTTCGGATTTTTTCACATCATATCCCGCCAGCATCCCCGCCGAAGCGACGATATTGCTCGCCATCAGCACACCTTGCCCCCCGACACCCGCCAGCAGAAAGTTTATCGTTTTGGTTGTCATTTGTTTTCTGTCCTTTGTCATTCGCTATTCGTCATTCGCTATTCGCCACTCGTCACTCGCTATTTTAAATGTGTGTGGTAAACGCCAGTTCATCCATCTGCGCGCGGAAGGTAATCGCCTCTGACGGGCAAACCTGCGCGCACAAATCGCAGCCCGTGCAGAGCAGCGGGTCAATTTCCACTTTGGCGCGTCCGCTCTCTTCGTGAATTTCGCTGCTGCGAAGCAGCGCCGGGCATCCGGTGCGAATGCACACGCCGCAACCATCGCATTTTTCTAGATTCACTTTCAGCGGTTGATAGGTTTTCCGCACTTCCGGCAGCAGCGCGCACGCACGCTCGGTAATCAACACCGATGGTTCATCCAGCCGTTTGAATTCTTTCAGCGTGGTTTCCACCGCTTTTTCATCGTAGGCATCCACTTTTTTCACGTGTTTGATGCCCATCGCTTTGACCAGCGGTTCAAATTCGATGCGCGGCGCATCGCTGCCCATCAGCGTTTTTCCCGTGCCGGGATTGGGCTGGTCGCCGGTCATCGCCGTCACGCGGTTATCCATTATCACGGTGACAACCGGACTGCCGTTGTATGCCACATTCGCCAGCGCGGGCAATCCCGTGTGGAAAAAGGTCGAATCGCCGATGACCGCCACGTGTTTTTTGCCGGTGGCTTTGCTGGCGCCGTGCGCCACACCGATACCCGCGCCCATACAACCGGTGGTGTCGATGGCATCCAGCGGATGCACCACCCCCAGCGTGTAACAGCCAATATCGCCGTTGATGGGCAGGTGCAGTTTTTTGATTGCCCAGAAGGTGCTGCGGTGCGGACAACCGGGACACAGCACCGGCGGTCGCACCGGCACGGGCGGCATTTTTTCGGGCAGTTCGGTGGGGGGGATGAAATGTTCGACAGGCAGTAACCCCGCTTCGATGGCAGCATTGCGCACGATGGTCGGCGTCAGTTCGCCGCACAGAGGGAAGATGGATTTCCCTTCGACAGGAATACCCGCCAGTCGCACGTGCTCTTCGATGAACGGGTCGAGTTCTTCCAGCACGATGAGGCGTTTGACGCGGCGGGCGAAATCGGCAATCATCTGCATCGGTAGGGGGTAACTCATCCCCAATTTTAGGATGGACGCTTCGGGAAAAACTTCGCGGGCATATTGGTATGCCACGCTACCGGTGATGATACCCAACTCGGTGTCGCGCCATTCGGTGCGGTTGAGCGGAAATGTTTCGGCGAAATCTTTTAACGCCTGCAACCGTTTTTCGATGAACGGGTGGCGGTGGCGGGCATTGGCAGGAACCATCACGTATTTTTGTGGATTTTTGGGAAATTTTTTGATGCGCGGCGGCACATCCAACCGCTCATCCGAAAATTCCACCATCGTGAATGAATGCGAAATGCGGGTGGTGGGACGCACCAGCACGGGCGTGTCGAACTGTTCACTGATGTCGAATCCGGCGATGACCATATCGCGCGCTTCCTGACTGTCGGCGGGGTCGAGGCAGGGAACGCGGGCAAATTTGGCATAATTGCGATTGTCCTGCTCGTTTTGCGATGAGTGCATCTGCGGGTCATCGGCGGAAATGATGACCAACCCCGCTTCCGCACCGGTCATCGAGGCGTAAAAGAAGGAATCTGCCGCCACGTTGAGCCCGACGTGTTTCATGGTTGCCAGCGCGCGCCGACCGGCATACGCTGCACCGATGGCGGCATCGAGCGCGACTTTCTCGTTGGGCGCCCACTCGGCATAAATGCCGGGATAGCGCGCGAAATTCTCCAGAATTTCGGTGCTGGGTGTGCCCGGATAGCCGGACGCAAAGGTGACACCCGCTTCCCATGCTCCGCGGGCAATCGCTTCATTACCGGAAAGTAAGTCCTGCGGACGTTCTTCGGTCATAAAAAATCCTCCTGAAAACAAAAAAGACGCGGCACAGCGCATCTCGGCGGTTTTTGGGAAGAGACTGCGCTGTCTCCGTGAATTTTGTGCGGACAAACAATTTTTGCCCACAATAATTGTGCGCATTGCACACAACCGCTATTGTTTTAAACTGTTTTCGGGGGTTTGTCAAAAACTCGCGGTATAAAAAATCGGGGCGACCCGCAAGCCGCCCCGACTGTGCCGCTGTCTATTTCAGCACCAATGGGAGGTAAGCCATCCAACGAACC
>JALVZI010000250.1 GCA_027022125.1 Anaerolineae bacterium
TAGAAGATGAGATGATTAGCCCGCTGCGAGACCGAAATCAGGAAATTGTGGGTTTTGTTTCGGTGCGGCGCGATATTACCCGCGAATTGGAACTGGAAAATCAGTACCATCAGGCACAAAAAATGGAAGCCATCGGGCGATTGACCAGCGGTGTGGCGCACGATTTTAACAATGTGCTGACCGCCATCAACGGTTTTGCCGAACTGATGCTGCGCCGGTTAGACCCGGACGATTGGGAACATTCGATGGTCACCGGCATTTTAAAATCCGGACAGCGCGCCGCCGGGTTGGTGCGGCAACTGCTGCTGTTCAGCCGAAAGACAACGGCAAATCCGCGCGTGATGGATTTGAATACCGCCGTGACCGACATGCAGAAAATGCTGCGGCGGGTCATCGGCGAGAATATCGAATTTAACACCAATTTGGCGGCAGACTTGTGGCACATCAAAGCCGACCCCGCCCAAATTGAGCAGGTTATCGTCAATTTGGTGGTAAACGCCCGCGACGCACTGCCAAACGGCGGGCATCTATTCGTGCAAACGGTCAATCAGACAATTGAACCCGGATATATCCGCCACGATTTGGAAATGCCCGCTGGAAAATATGTGCTGCTGTCGGTGGCGGATGATGGTGTCGGTATGCCGCCGTCCGTGCTTGAGCACATTTTCGAGCCGTTTTTCACCACCAAAGAAAAGGGGAAAGGTACCGGGCTGGGGTTGGCGACGGTGTACGGCATCATCCACCAGCATGGCGGATTCATCACGGTGGACAGCGAAGTGGGGCAGGGGACAACATTCAACATTTACCTGCCCGCCATCCCCGATGCGACACCGGATGTTCCCGCACCGAAAGAAGAACCGCCGCGAGAAATAACGGATGTTTCCGGCACGGAAACTGTTTTGGTGGTTGAGGATGAAATTGCCGTGCGCGAAATGGCGGTGCGGGTGTTGCAGCAAGCCGGTTACACCGTCTATTCCGCCGCCAACGGGCTGGAAGGGGTATCGGTGGCAGAAGCGTATCTCGACCGGTTGGACGCGGTGCTGACCGATGTGGTGATGCCGAAATTGAACGGCAAAGCCATGGCGGAGGAAATCATCAAAAAAAGAGCGTCCATCAAAATTTTGTTTATGTCCGGCTATCTCAGCGATGTGGTATTTGATGACAGCGCCGTTTTCGGCAAAATGAAATTGCTGGAAAAACCGTTTTCTCCCGCCGATTTGCTGCAATTTGTGCGGCGCGGGTTGGATTCTCCATAATGGCGAAAAAAACGATGCTCATCGGCGCGGCGGGCACGGGCAAAACCACCCGCGCCGTCGCCCATATGAAACAACTGCTGGCGGATGGCGTTTCGCCGTACAATATGCTCGTGCTGCTGCCCCAGCGAACCCTGTCCGCGCCGTTTGAAACCGCTCTGCGCGATGTGTCGCTGGCTGTGCCCGGCGATGTGGATATGTTCACCCTCGACGGGCTGGCGCTGCGCACCATCAAACTGACCTGGCCCCAAATTGCCGCCCGCGCCGGTTTCAAACGCCCCACCCGCCAGCCGACTTTTCTCACCATCGAAACCGCGCAGTATTATATGGCGCAGGTCATCGAACCCCTGCTCGCCGAAGGCTATTTCGACCCGAATGTCGTTTCCGTCACCATTACCCTGCCCCGATTGATGAGCCAACTGTTGGACAATTTGGAAAAAGCCGCGCTGATTGGCTTGCCGCACACGCAGGTCGGCGCGCGGCTGAAAACCGCGCTCGGCAGCGAAATCAGCAGTCGGGTGGCGTTTGACCATATGCAGGTGTGCATCAACGCTTTCCGCGAATATTGTCTGCGCCAAAACCTGCTCGATTTTTCACTGCGGATGGAAACTTTCCGCAATTTCATTTGGGCTGACCCCGCTCTGCGTCGTCTGCTGACCCACCGCTATCGCCATCTCATTGTGGATAATGTGGAAGAACACAATCCGCTGACTCACCGTGTGCTGGCGGATTGGTTGCCGGAAGCCGAATCGGCGTTTTTGGTTTTTGATGAAGATGCCGGATATCGCATCTTTTTGGGGGCAAACTGGCGCACCGGGCTGGAACTGCAAAATCTGTGCGATACAGTGGAACACACTGCCGAGTCATTCGTCGCCCCGGCGGATGTGCTGGCACTGGGCGAACAACTCGCTGCCGGAGCGACCGGGCAATCGCCGCCGCCCCCCGCCACCGACCCGCGCACGGCGTTCACTTTCCGGCAGACACGATTCTATCCGCAGTCGCTCGATGCGGTGGTGGATGAAATTGCCCGGCTGGTGAATGATGAAGGCGTTTCGCCCGCCGAAATTGTGGTGCTGGCGCCATTCGTCAGCGATGCGCTGCGATTTTCGTTTCTGTATCAGATGGCACAGCGCGGATTGCCCGCCCGCTCGCACCGACCGTCGCGCGCGCTGAATGAGGAACCCGCCGCGCTGACCATGCTCACGCTGGCGCGGCTCATTCACCCCGAATGGGAAATGCCGCCCGACCCGTTCGATGTGATGCAGGCGCTCACTCAAAGTATCGCCGGGCTGGATTTGGTGCGGGCGCGATTGCTGGTGGATGTGCTCTATCGCCCGCACAGCACGGAAATGCCGCTGTTCCCGTTTGAGGAAATCGAAGGCGGCGTGCGCGAGCGCATCACATACCAAATCGGGCAGAAATTTGACCGTCTGCGCGAATGGTTGCTCGCCGAGCGTGATTTGCCCGCCATGCCGCTCGACCACACTTTCAGCCGTCTGTTCGGCGAAATTTTGTCTCAGCCGGGATACGGTTTTTATCAATCGCTGGAAGCGGGGGAAGTGGTTGCCAACCTGATTGAGTCCATCCGCAAATTTCGGCGGGTGACGGGAGCCGTGCCCGTGCCGCAGAAGAAATCGGCGGCTGAAACGGCAGAAATTCTGCCCGATGCCGATTTTCTCAACCGGGCGTATGTCAATTTGGTGGAACAGGGCGTGGTGGCGGCGCTGTACACCCGCAGTTGGGAACCCACGCCCGCCGAAGCCGTGCTGATTGCACCGGCATACACCTACCTGATGAGCAATCGTCCGGTGGCATACCAGTTTTGGCTCGATGCGGGGAGCAACGGCTGGTGGGAGCGCATCGCCCAGCCGCTGACGCACCCGTTTGTGCTGTCGGCGGATTGGGACGGCGAGCGCATATGGTCGGATGCGGATGA
>JALVZI010000251.1 GCA_027022125.1 Anaerolineae bacterium
ATGTGGGCGTGCGCCCCGATGGCGTTTTCGAGCAGCAGTTGAACATCAAAACGGGGGGCGTCGGTTTGTATGACCCCGACGGCAATCTGGTGGATGCGGTGGCGTGGGGCAAAGCCCCCGCCGCGCTGACCGAAGGCACGCCGCTGGATGCAATGCCGAAAGATGCCGCGTTTGAGCGTCTGCCGGGCGGCGACGGCGGCAATTTCACCGACACGGACGACAACGCCGCCGATTTCACCGTCACCGCGCCGAACCCCCGCGCTTCCACCGGCGACCCGCTCCCCGCGCCGAAAAATCCGCTGCTGGTGAAACTCGTCGCGCCGAGCAGCGCGGAACCGGGACAGATTTTCGACTATCAATTGCAGGTGGAAAATCGCACCGGACACGATTTGAGCGGTTTAAAACTAACCCTGCCGCTGCCCGCCGCTGTGACCGTCCAAAAAATTTCCGATGGCGGCACGGCAACCGAAAACACCATCGAATGGACGGTGAACGCGCTGGCAAACGGCGACAGCCTGACTCGCGCCGTCACGGTGCAAGCCCCGTGGACATACACCACTTTCCGCGTGGACAATTTCCGCGTCAGCAGCCCCGATTTGCTGCATCCCGCGCTCGGTGCGGCAACCATCACCGACATCAGCGGCGGGGTGGTTCCCATCGGTGTGGCACGCACGCTGCCCGGCGGCACGCGCGTCACCATCGAAGGCACGGCAACGATGTACACCGGCGGATTTTATGCCGGTGGCGGCAACACCAAATTTTATATTCAGGATGATACCGGCGGCATTCAGGTGCAGTGTTTCGGCGAAAACGGCGCGCTGCCCAAAGTGAAACTGGGCGACCGCGTGCGCGTCAGCGGTGAAATTACTGTGTACCGCGATTCGCTGGAAATTATCCCCACTACCCTGCCCGCTGATGTGGAAATTGTCGGGACAGAACCGGAACCATCGCCGCAAATGGTGGCTATCGCTGATGCGAAAAATCCCGATATGGCAGGAAAATACATTTCTGTCACCGGAAAAGCCACCCGTATCGAAGAATTTACATACAGTTACGAACTCGATTTGATGGACGATGCGGGGAATACCCTGCTGGCGTATGTGGATAAACTGACCAACCTGACCACCGATGATTTGGATGTCGGCAATTTGTACACCGTTTCCGGTGTGCTGGAATACTATCAGGGCAAATGGCAGTTGAAACCGCGCACCGCCGCCGATTTCCGCGAAGTTTACCCGCCCATTTTGCGGGTGGAACTCTCTGCGCCGAACACTGTTCAGCCCGGCGAAACGCTGGAATATGCGCTGACCGCCTTCAACCACACCGATAAATCGCTGACGCACGTCACGCTGGTCAGCCCCATCCCCGCCGAGTTGGGCGAAATTTTCGATGGCGGCGTGCAGGATGGCGACACCATCAAATGGGAAATTCCCAGCCTGCCCGCCGGCGATTCATTCACCGGACATTTCTCGGTCATCGCCCCCACCGATGCCGACCAAATTGTGAACGACGGCTATCGAGCCACCGCGCAAGAGTTCACCGACCCCGCCACGGGTCCCGCTTTCCGCACCTTCATCGGCGACAGCGTGCCCATCTGGGCAATTCAGGGCGATGGCGAAAAATCGCCGTACACCGGCTCGGAGGTGACGACAGTCGGCATTGTCACCGCTGTGTTCGACCGCGAGCAGATTCCCGGCTTTTTCATTCAGGAAACCGACACCGATGACGACCCTGCCACCAGCGAAGGGCTGTTCGTGTGGGATGAAACGGGGATGGCGCAGGTATCGGTTGGCGACCGCGTGCGCGTAACCGGCACGGTAAAAGAGAAATCGGCGCAAACGCAGATTCAACTGTCGGCGGTAGAGGTGCTGTCGCCGCGGCAAAGCCTGCCCGCCGCCGTGCCGCTCAATCCCCCCGCCGATGCGGATGCCGCCGCCGCGTATTTTGAAGCACTGGAAGGGATGCTGGTCAGTGTGGATAATGCGCTGGCGGTCAGTCCGATTTCAAAATATGGCGAAACGAGCGTGATTTTGCCGCACGATGGCGTGACTCGCATTTACAAAAATGACCCGAATCACGGCTGGCTCATCACCATTGATGATGAAAGTTGGACGGAAAATTACAGCGAAAATCCCGCTGCGCTGCCGTGGCGAATCGCCAGTGGTGATACCGTGAGTAATGTGCTGGGACCGCTGGCATACACTTACGGGCAGTATAAAATTGAACCGCAACTGCCGCTGAACATTCAGCCCGGCACGCTGGAACGCCATCCCACCCTGCCGGAAGTCGGCACGGACGGGTTCAGTATTGCCACCTTTAACGCCGAAAACTTTTTCGATGCGTCCAGCCCGAATCCGAAAAATCCGCCCCTGCCCACGCCGAAAGAATATCAGCATAAAGCGTTGAAGGTTGCCAACGCTATCGCCGCGATGGGCTATCCGACCATTATCGCTTTTGAAGAAGTGGAAAATGTGAAGGTGCTGGAAAAAGTGGCGACGCAGGAACCGCTGGCGGGGTACGATTACCGGGCGGTGCTCATCGAAGGGATTGACAGCCGCGGGATTGATGTTGGCTATTTGGTGCGCGGCGACCGCGCCACGGTGGATAGCGCCGAGTTGCGGCTCGATGATGCGGGCTATTTCACTCGCGGTCCGCTGGTGATGAAAACGACCATCGCCACCGATGGCGGGGATGTGACGCTGTACACCATCGCCAACCATTTTGTTTCGATGGGCGCGGGGTTCGATGCAACCGAGCCGCGGCGGGTGAAACAGGCGGAATGGAACGTGAAACTGGCGCAGGAAATTCTGGCGGATGACCCCGACGCGTTCATCGCCATTTTGGGCGATTTGAATACCTTTTTCGATACGCCGTCCATCCAGGTTTTCCGCGACGCCGGTTTTGTGCACGCTTTCGACGCCATTCCGCCGGAAGCGCGTTACACCTACATTTTTCAGGGCGAATCGGAAACGCTCGACCATATCTTGCTCACGCCCAATTTGGCGGCAATGATGACCCGCGCTCAAGCGTTGCACATTGACGCCGATTTCCCGCTGGCAGACCCGGCGGACGACTCGCCCACCCGCACCAGCGACCACGACCCGGCGGTAGCAATGTTCAATGAACAATGAGTAATGAACTAAATGAAACTTTTACGCTTCTCTCTTTTTTGCATCGAATTTTCACAAA
>JALVZI010000252.1 GCA_027022125.1 Anaerolineae bacterium
AGCGCTTCGATGGCGGCTTTTGACACGCCGGTGATGCCGTAATTGGGAATGACCCGCGTGCTGCCCTGACTGGAAACGGCGATGATGCGTCCCCAGCCGTGCGCCGCCATTAGCGGCACGGCGCGGCGGGCGCAGCGCAAAATCGAGCGCGCGTTGATGTCCAGCGTCCAGTCCCAGTGTTTGTCGGTGGTTTCCAGCACCGGGCGGGGAATGCCGCTGGCGGCGTTGCCCACCAGAATATCGCAGCGCCCGAATTCGGTTTCGATGCGGTCGAACATCGCCGAAATTTTGTCCGCATCCGCCAAATTGGCTTTGATGGCGATTGCCCGCCTGCCCAGCGATTCGATGTCGGCGCGGGTTTGCTCGGCGGCGGTGGTCTTTCGAGCGTAATTGATGACGATATCCGCGCCGTGCGCCGCCAATTTCAGCGCGATGGCGCGTCCGATGCCGCGCGACCCGCCGGTGATGAGTGCCACTTTTCCGGCTAAAAATTGGTCGGTCATTTTACCCTTTCAGCATGGTCAGCAGCATTTTGAACGGTACGGGCGCGGCGAGCGCGTGCGGCACGTCGGCGGGCATAACCACCATTTCGCCCGCGCTGACGGCAACTGTTTCCCCGCCGATGGTCACATCGGCGCGACCGTCGAGCACCTGCACTAGCGCCTCAAAGGGCGAGGTGTGCTCGCTGAGCGATTGACCGGCATCAAACGCAAATAGCGTCACCGAGCCGGAATCTCGGTTCAAAATGGTTTTGCTGACGATGCCGTCAGTTTGGTATTCGACCATATCGGTGAGTGTAACCGGTTTTTGGGTCATATTGAAACTCCTGTTGATTTACTTGCCCAATTGCAAAATGCGGAACGCGCCGCGCGAAACGATGAGGAACACAATCGCGCCGACGACCAAATCGGGGACACCGGAGTTCAGCCAGTGAACGAGTATTCCGGCGGCAATAACGCCCACATTGATGATGACATCATTGCTGGTGAAAATCATTGACGCTTGCATGTGTACTTCTTTACTTTTTGAGCGCTGCAAAATGTACAAACTTACGCTGTTGGCAACCAGTGCCAGCGCCGATACCGTTATCATTGTGCGGAAATCGGGGAGCGATTCGTGCCCCAAAAATCGCCGCAATACCTCTATCAGTCCGATAACCGCCAGCAGCAGTTGGAAATACCCGCTGGCCGAGGCGAGTGTTTTCTTTTTGGTGTGAGATGCGCCGATGGCGTTCAGACTCAAGCCGTAAACGATGGCGTCTGCCAGCATATCCAGACTGTCTGCCACCAGTCCCATCGAGCCGGAAATAACCCCGAACAGCGCTTCGATGACGAAAAAACCGAAATTGATACCCAGCACCGACCAGAGCATCTTCCGCTGGCTTGCCGCTTCATCGAGCGGAGTTTCGGTGGCGGGCGCGGTATCCAACCGCCGCGAACCGAGCGCCAACTCATCGAGCGCGCGCTCAATGGTGCTCAATTCGCCGGTATGGAACACGGTCAACCGGCGCGCGGGCAAATCGAACGCAAGCGATTTCACCGCCGCAATCTCGCCGAGTTTCATCCGCACCAAATTCTCTTCGGCGGCGCAGTCCATCTGTTTCACTTCAAACAACGATTTTTCCATCTATCCCCCAAACATCGCCCGCGCCATAAACAGCACATTCGACGGGCGCTCGGCGAGGCGGCGCATAAAATACGGATACCATTCCGCGCCATACGGCACATAAATTCGCACGGTGTAACCCGCCTGCGCCAGCCGCACCTGCTCATCGCGGCGGATGCCCTGCAGCATTTGAATCTCGAATCCGTCTTTGGGAATGCCCCGTTTTTCCGTTTCATTGATGAGCCATTCAATCAGCAGCGGATCGTGCGAGCCGAGCGCCAGAAATGCGCCTTTTTCGCGGGCTTCCGGCGCGAGCATCATCTCCATCACTCGAATCATCGCTTGGTTGATGGCGTCGTGGTCTTGAATGGCGATTTCCGGCGGTTCCTGATATGCCCCCTTGATGAGCCGGATACTGCCGCCGCGCGCGATAATCTTTTCCACATCGGCGGGGGTGCGGTGCAGATACCCCTGAATCGCCATTTTGGGGCGAAGTTCGCCGTAATCGTCCAGCAGACGGTGGAAAACTTCCAGTGTGGCATCCACATCGGCGCTGCCTTCCATATCCAGTTCAATGGTATTGCCCAGCGCACGTGCTGTTTCGGCTACATCGGCGACGGTATCGTAAAAGAAATCTGTGCCGAAAGTTAGCCCCACGTGAGACGGTTTCATCGAAATGCTGGAATCCAGCCCTTCATCGGCGATGCGTTTGAGTGTGGTTTTAAAGGCTGCGGCGGCTTTGGTGGCGGCTTCGCGGGTGGTGATGGCTTCGCCGACTTCGTTCATCAGCCCTTTGATGCCTTTTTTGTTCAACTCGCGCACCACACGCACCGCGTCATCCAGCGTTTCCCCGGCGATGAATCGCCGTGCCAGTTTTCGGGCGGGCGGAAAATGGACGGTTAAATTTTGGGCGGGTTTATTGTGCGATAACCCGATAAATATGGTTCGCAATAGCATAAAACTCAGTCTCCTTTGACTGTATGGGGTAGTTTCCCCCACCGATTTTCACCCTTCGATACGCCCTGTGGGCTATTCAGGATGAAATCGGCAGGGGAAAACGCATCCTGATTGCCCCCGTAGAGACACCCAATTTGGGTGTCTCTACAAAAATGTCGCCACAGTGAGATAAAACACAGAGAAAATCCGTGACCATCCGTGCTATCTGTGTTAATCCGTATGCTATTCAGTCTATGCCTGCACAGATACAAACTATTTCCGAATAATCGCCAGCACCGCGTCCCGTTTTTCTTCCATCAGTTCTTTCGATGTGGCTTCCAAATTGAGCCGCAGCAGCGGTTCGGTGTTGGACGGGCGTACGTTAAAATGCCAATCAGGATATGTGACCGATACGCCATCGAGCCATTCGATTTTCCCGTCGCTGAACGCGGCGGCGAGTTCCTGCATTTTCGCTTTGGGGTCGGCGCTGATGCGGGTGTTGATTTCGCCGCTGATGAAATACTTTTCTTCCAGTGGCGCCAGCATTTCCGACAGTTTTTTGCCCCGTTTGGAAATCATTTCCAGAATGATGAGCGATGGCACGATGCCGCTATCGGCGAAAAAGAAATCTTTAAAATAGTAG
>JALVZI010000253.1 GCA_027022125.1 Anaerolineae bacterium
GTGCGCCAACGCAGAGGGGTACGGCAGTGGGGCATCGGGCGAAAACCCGATGAGCCGCTCGATGCGTGCCGCCATCGCTTCTGCCGTGCCGTCGGCGGTTTCGGTGAGGCTTAAAATGCCCTGCGACAATTTTTTGCGGGTGGTTTCGGTGGTATCGCTGGCAAAAATGCCAAAATAGAAGGTGAAAATATCGCGGAAAATCCAATATGGCAGGTGTCGGGTGGGCAGGCTGGCGCGTCCCTGCAAAAGCCGAATGGCGCGCGGTTGCTCTTCCAGCCATTGGTCAAATTCATACAGCAGACGAGATTTTCCCATTCCCGATGCGCCGCTGACGGTAACCAGTTGCGCGGTGCCGGTTGCCGCCGTCTCAAACGCCGATTGCAGAGCTTGCATCGCCGGGGCGCGCCCCACCATCGAGGTTTCCATCCCCTCGATGCTGTGGCTGATGACCCGCACCGCATACGGTTTGGCGCCTTTCACCTCAAACGCGCGGACGGTGGTCGGCAAAACGGGAATATCCACCGGTTGGGGCAATTGCTGCACATAAAACACGCCGCGCACCTGCCGGTAAACCTGTGCCGAAATTAAAATGCGGCGGGGAAATGCCCGTGTCGCCAATGCCCGTGCGATTTCCACCGCGTCGCCCCACACTTCCGCGTGCCGACGGGTTTCATCGGTGCGCCACAAAACTTCGCCGGTGTGCAACCCCAGCGATACATTCAGCGGCGGCAGTTTCACCGGGGGCGATTGTTTCTCCACCCATTCCTGCCGGATGCGCGCCAGCGTGCGCTGAATATCAAGCGCGGCGCGAATCGCCCATTCGGCTTCGTTTTGGCGGGGTGCATCCGCCCCGAAAACCGCTACCAGCGTGTATCCGCTGCAAGCAATCACTTCTCCGCGATTTTCTTCAATTTTGGCAGACAACCGCTGCCACAATTCGGTGGTAAAAGCGATGGCATCCTGTGCCGCCAGCGCATCGCCAAAGGGGAGCATGCCGGAAATTTGCGCCGCCAGCACCGTAATTTCTCTCGCTGCTACTGGCTGTTCGGGATGCAGCGCCGGTTGCATTCGGTGTAACGCATGCAGCGCCGCATCCACCGCCGAATTACCCAAAACATCGCGGTGAGTTTCCAAAACAGAAATTGCTCGGTTTATGTGTGCGGCGTCCATAACAACCTTTCGGGAAAAATCGGCGCAAAAATGCCCGACACTGCGTTACCCACTGCCATTTTTGACGGAATAGGTAGGCTTGGGTATTCTATTGGTTTGTGTAACTCGCCAATTTGTGCAACCAGTTTGAAAGGTATCATATCCAAATGACAACAATCAATCAAATTTCTCCCGCACGTACATTTAAAGAGTATCTGGGAATAGTGCTGCGCGGATTTTTGATGGGCGCATCCGATGTCGTTCCCGGCGTTTCGGGGGGAACGATGGCTTTTATTTTGGGCATTTACGAGGAATTGATAGACGCCATCAAATCCATTGATTTTACCGTCTTCCGGTTGATTCTGTCGCTGAAATTTAAAGAAGCGCTCGATATTGTGCCGTGGAAATTCCTGCTATCGGTACTGACCGGCATTCTGCTGGCGATATTCTCGCTGGCAAAAGGGCTGGAATGGCTGCTGGAAAATAAACCGGTGCTGCTGTGGTCGTTCTTTTTCGGGCTGGTGCTGGCTTCGGTGCTGATGGTGAGCAAACGCATCACCCGCTGGCATTTCGGCACGGTGGCGGCGGTTCTGCTGGCGGCGCTGGGCGCATATTGGCTAGTGGGGCTGGTTCCCACCGAAACGCCGACCGCACCGTGGTTCATATTTTTAAGCGGTGCAATTGCCATCTGCGCGATGATTCTGCCCGGCATTTCCGGTTCGTTCATTTTGGTGCTGTTGGGCAAATATCAATATATTTTGGGGGCGGTCAACCGCCACGATTTTATCACACTGGGAATTTTTGCAGTGGGTGCAGGATTGGGCATCATCACTTTCGCCCAATTTTTGAGTTGGCTTTTCAAACGATACCACAATTTGACCATTGCCATGCTCACCGGGTTGATGCTCGGTTCGCTGCGGAAGGTGTGGCCCTGGAAAGAAACGCTGTCATCCATCGTTGACCGGCACGGCAATTTGATTCCGGTGGCGCAGGTGAACGTCCTGCCCTCCGCTTTCACCGCCGAAGTGTGGTCTGCCATCGCGCTGGCGGTGCTGGGATTCGCCATTGTTTTCGCTATGGAAAATATCGCCGCGCGGCAAAATAGCCAATGAACTGGTTGAAACTTTTTGTGTGACTGAATTTCAGCCACGAATTTCCACAAATTTCACGGATTTTTAATGTCATTCCGGAATTTCCCGCAGGGAAATATCCGGAATCCATAGCGAAACACCGTGGATTCCCGCTTTCGTACCCGCGGGGCACAGGCGGGAATGACATCATAAAAATTACCGATGATTTTTGTAATTTTGACACACTTTTCAAAAGTTTCATTTAGTTCAATGAGAAGATTTTTCAAATTGTTTGACTTGCCTATGCCCGCGTGGTATAGTCTTTTTACGGATGTATTTTTGGAGGATTTCCCATAAAAATGAATTGGACACGTGTATTTTACATCGTTTTGGCGGTCGGAATCGCCTCTTTCTTTTTCAGCCAATTGCTGTTGGGGTCTAACACCCCCGATGTCAAACCGTTGACAGAAGTAGCGCAGTTGGCAAAAGAAGGAAAAATAACCGAGATTGAGGTTCAGGAAGATAACCTGAAAATAACTTTGCAGGGCGGCGCAACCATCGCCTCTCGCAAAGAACCGAACGTGAGCATCGGCGAGACATTGCAGGATTTGGGCGTAACCGATGAGCAAATTTCAAAAATCGACATAAAAATTGCGCCCCCCAGCCAGTGGGGCGGATGGATGACAATTTTGGGCACACTGCTGCCGCTGCTTTTGATTGGACTTTTCTTCTTTTTCATTTTGCGGCAGGCGCAGGGGTCGAACAATCAGGCGATGAGTTTCGGCAAAAGCCGCGCCCGAATGTTCACCGGCGATAAACCAACCGTCACCTTCGATGATGTCGCCGGCGCAGACGAAGCCAAAGAAGAACTCAATGAAGTCGTCGAATTCCTCCGCGAACCCGAAAAATTCATCTCGCTCGGTGCGCGCATCCCCAAAGGCGTGCTGATGGTGGGTCCGCCCGG
>JALVZI010000254.1 GCA_027022125.1 Anaerolineae bacterium
CGCCTGCGCCCGCCATTCCCGACCGCATCGCCGTGCCATCGAGCGTGACCACCGCAGAATCGGTGGAAGAAGAACCGTTGCGCGGACTGCGCCGCCGCATCGCCGAGCGGATGGAAGTGTCGCTGCGCGTGCCGTCGGTCAGCACCTTCCGCGAAATTGAAGTGGGCAGGCTGGTCGAAATGCGGAAACGGCTCAAACCGATTGCCGCTGCGCAGAATCTGTCGCTCACGTTTATGCCGTTTTTCATCAAAGCCGCCACCATCGCCCTGAAAGAATTTCCGTATTTTAACGCCACGCTTGATATGGATAACCAAAAAATCATCAAACACAACTACTACCATATCGGCATTGCCACCGCCACCGATGACGGCTTGCTGGTTCCGGTTATCAAACACGCCGATAAAATGACCATTCTGGAACTCGCATCGGAATTGACCCGCCTGCGAATGCTGGCGGAACGCCGCAAACTCGCCCCCGATGAACTTTCCGGTTCCACATTCTCCATCACCGAAAAACCGGTTGCCATCAATGGCGAAATTGCCATCCGTCCGGTGCTGCCGCTGTCGCTCAGTTTCGACCACCGGCTGATTGACGGCGCGGCGGGCGAACAATTCGCCGAAAGATTGCAGGCATTGCTCGGCAATCCCGACACCCTGCTGCTGAAGCTGCGCTGATGGTTGTGGGCGATATGGCAACCGGCGTGGATGTGGTTGTGCTGGGCGCAGGTCCCGCGGGATATGTGTCTGCCATCCGCGCCGCACAACTGGGCAAAGAAGTGGTCATCGTCGAAACGAACCGTGTCGGCGGGGTGTGTCTGAACGCGGGCTGCATCCCGTCAAAAGCGCTGCTCACCGCCGCCGACCGCGTGTGGAAAATTCGCACCGCTGCCGAAATGGGCATTTCTGCCGAGAATGTGTCGGTTGACCTGCCGAAAATGCAACAATGGGCGCAAAATGTGGTTGACCGGCTGGTGAAAGGTGTGGAACAATTGCTGGTCGGCAATGGTGTGGAAATTGTGCATGGCACGGGCTGGTTTTTGGACGACCATGAAGTGCGGATTGAAGGCGAATATGGCGCGAAACGATATGCCTTCGAGCAGTGTATCATCGCCACCGGCGGCACGCCCGCCCCGCGCGCCGATTTGCCCTTCGACGGCGAGCGCGTGCTCACCCCGCAGGCGGCATACCGGCTGACCGAGTTACCCGCACGGGTGGCGGTGGTCGGCACGGATTATATCGCGGTGGAAGTGGCAACTTTTTTCGGCAAATTGGGCGTGCCGGTGCGGCTGCTGCTGCCCGATGAAAAATTCCCCCTGCCGGAATTTGATGTTTCCGTGCGGCGGCATCTCAAAAGTTATCTGAAAAAAATCGGCATCACCATTGAACCGAATGTGACCGACCCCGCCGCCGCTGTCGCCGATGAACCGTTGGTGGTGGTATCGAATGGCATTATTCCCAACACCGCCGATTTGCGGCTGGAAGCGGTGAATGTCCAACTGGATGAAAACGGGTTCATTCCGGTGAACGCCCGTATGCAAACCGCCAATCCGATGATTTTCGCGGTGGGCGATGTGACGGGCACGGCAGGTATGGCTGACCGGGCGATGAAACAGGGGAAAATTGCCGCGGCGGTGATTGCCGGGCAAGCCGCCGAATATGCGCCGCAGGCAATATCGAAAGTGGTGTGGACGGAGCCGGAAATTGCGGCAGTGGGTCTCACCGCGGCGGAAGCCGAAGCCGCCGGATATGCCGTGCAGACGGGGCATTTCCCGATGGCGGCAAACGGGCGCGCGCTGATGCTGAACGGCGGGGCGGGATTCGTGTCCACCGTCGCCGAAAAAGAAAGTGGCGTGCTACTCGGCGCAACGATTGTTGGACCGCGCGCGGCGGAACTCATCGGTGAGATGGCGTTGGCGCTGGAAATGGGCGCGACTCTGACCGATGTGGCGGAAACGCTGCACCTGCATCCCGGCATCAGCGAATCGGTGCAGGAATCGGCGGAAGATGCGCTCGGCACGGTGGTGCATATTATAGGTAGCAGAGTAGCAAGGTAGCAGGGTTGGTTGTTCAGGGTTCAAGGTTCAAGGTTTCGAGTTTCAGGTTTTGAGTTTCAAGTCCAAAGTCACGTTTCACGAAAGCAAGAAGCAGGAAGCAAGGGGATGAACAAGTCACGCATCACGTTTCACGCATCACGCATCACGTTTTAATCTATTGACCCGCACCCAAAATTTGCATCTGCTGTGATGAAACAGTTACAATAGCCTCTGCGCATTTTCGCGCGGAGGCTTTTTGCGCATGGGCGAATTTCTCTCTATTTCTGTCCCTATCCTTTTTGCCGTTACAAATGACCAATGACGAATGACAACGGACAAATCACCAATCTCCAACTCGGCATTACCACCGTCAGCCGAATTTTCATCAACACCGCGCGGCGATTCGCATATCCGTTTGCATCGGTGTTGAGCGCGGGGCTGGGTGTGCCACTCCGTTCCATCAGCGCGATGATTGCTGCGCTGCAAGCGGTGAATGTGCTCGGCGGGCTGCTGGGTCCGCTGGGTGACCGGTTCGGCTACCGGCGTATGATGCTGGCGGGCATGGCACTGCTGGCGGGCGGAATGCTGCTCGGTGTGCTGCTGCCGGTATATTTCGCGGTGCTGGTGGGGTTAGTGATTGCCAGTTTGGGTAAAAGCGTTTTCGACCCGGCAATGCAGGCGTACATCGGCTTGCGCGTGCCATACCGGCGGCGCGGGCTGGCAATCGGCATCACCGAACTCAGTTGGGCGGGCAGTACCATCATCGGCATTCCGCTGGTTTCGGTGCTGATTGACCGCACCGACTGGCGCGCGCCGTTTTGGTTTTTGGGCATCATCGGTGTGTTGGGTATTGCCGCAATTGCCATCACTCTGCCCGCCGACAATTTTCAGCACCACCCTGCCGCAAGGGTGAAATACGGGCTGGCGTGGCGCACGCTTTTCCGGTCGCCGCTGGCGGTGCGGGTGCTGGGATTTGTGTTTTTCATCAGTTTGGCAAATGATGCGTTGTTTGTGTCGTATGGTGTGTGGCTGCAATCCGATTTTTCGCTGGGGGTGGTGGCGCTTGGTATGGCAACCACGGTCATCGGTGCGGCGGAACTGCTCGGTGAATCGGCGACGGTTTTTCTGGCAGACCGCATCGG
>JALVZI010000255.1:0-956 GCA_027022125.1 Anaerolineae bacterium
CCATCGCTGCGCTCGGCGAACTCATCGGGCAGCGGTCGGGGGTGTTGAACGTGGGGGTAGAAGGCGTAATGCTCTTCGGCGCGACCATCGGGTTTATCGTCGCGCAAACTACCGGCAGTTACGTGCTTGGGTTTGCCGCCGGAATTGCCATCGGCGGCTTGCTCGGTTTGTTGCATGGGTTCTTCTCCATCACCCTGCGCGGCGACCAAGTTGTGAGCGGTATGGGTATTTGGATTTTTGGCTTCGGGCTGACAACTTACATCGGCAACCCGTACACCGGTCCTTTGGGTATGGAGCGCATTCCGACCGTGTTCCATTTTTCTCCCTTCTTTTTTGTCGGGTTGGCACTGGTGGTCATCGTGTGGTGGGTGCTGTCGAAAACCAGTTTGGGGCTGCAAATACGCTCTGTCGGAGAAAATCCGGCGGTTGCCGAAGTTTCGGGCATCAATGTAACCCTGATTCGCTATCTGTGCGTGGTCGTCGGCGGAATGCTGATGGGGTTTGCCGGTGCAGTTTACGCGCTCGATTATAACCCGGTCTGGAATTACAATTTCCTGATGGGCTGGGGATTCATCGCGCTGGCGCTGGTCTTTTTCTCGGCGTGGAACCCGTATATTTTGCTGGGCGGCTCGCTGCTGTTCGGCACGCTGTGGCAATTGTCGCTCAACCCGCAACTGGTATTGCCGGGCTTTATGTCTCGATATGCATGGCGGATGGTTCCTTTCGTTATCACACTGATTGTTTTGTGGATTATGGCAACAAAATGGTTTCGCACCAAATGGGGTTCCGCCAAGCCGGAAGCCCTGGGTATACCTTATTTTAAAGAATAACATCTGATTGACTGACAAATCTTTTTTTGATACCGGTTTTGCGGATTTTCTTCGATTATGTTATGGAAAATTTCGGTTTGACAAAAAATCTGCCACAAATTTTCACGAATTTCACGGACTTTAAAT
>JALVZI010000255.1:966-3172 GCA_027022125.1 Anaerolineae bacterium
CCTTCCGACAGTGTGTGGATGACATCCGCATTTTTTAACAGCGCTTTGGTGGGAATGCAGCCCCAATTGAGGCACACTCCGCCCAGATTCTCTTTTTCCACCAGCGCCACTTTCATACCCAACTGGCTGGCACGAATCGCCGACACATACCCGCCGGGTCCACTGCCGACAACGACAACATCATAATTGCTCATAGGATTCTCCTGTTGGTTGTTCAAGGTTGGTTGTTCAAGGTTCAAGGCTGATTGACTGACAAATCTTTTTTTGATACCGGTTTTGCGGATTTTCTTCGATTATGTTATGGAAAATTTCGGTTTGACAAAAAATCTGCCACAAATTTTCACGAATTTCACGGACTTTAAATGTCATTCCGGAATTTCCCGCAGGGAAATATCCGGAATCCACAGCAAAAAAACAGTGGATTCCCGCTTTCGCGGGAATGACATACGTTTCCTTTTTCGACCGTATACCACAGGATAACACGGTCTTCGAGTTTTGTCAGTCAATCAGCCAATGAACACGAATGCCCCCGTCAGTGTCGCCAAAGCGATACCGGGGGCATCATTCATTTCGAGGCGTGTGCCGGTGATGAGCATCACCACCACCGCCACTGCCACACCGCCCAGCGACTCGAACAGAATGGCATTCAACGGGCTGATGTGGTTGGTTACCAATTTTGAAGTGAACCCCCACAAGCCCCAAAAAACGAGCGTTGCCAAAGTTGGGTACATCCAATTTGTCATTCGTCGTTTGTCCTTCGTCATTCGCAGGTGGTTGATTGGTTATTGGAGATTGGTAATTGGGGCATGGTTCATTGACCTCCAAGTCACCTTTACAAATTTTACGCTTTTGCCAACAATTTCCGTGATGCGTGATGCGTGAAATGTGATGATTTGGTCAACCGGCAATGTTCGTGGCGGATAAATATTTGCGCTGCCGGGTAAAAAATAGGACACAGATAACGCGGATTTGAACAGATTTACACGGATGAAAACAGAAAAATCAGTGAAAATCCGTGTAATCTGTGCAATTCGTGTGCTATTTTCGCGTTTGCCAACCGGAGATTGCTTCGCTGCGCTCGCAATGACATACCGTACTATTTGCTGACCACTGATGGCTGATGACTACCCTGCCACTTTGCCAACCACCCACAGACGCGCGGCGGTCAATTCCTCCGGGGCGAATTGTTCCAGCAGCCCGGCGAATCGCGGGGTGAGCCGGTCTGCCGCCTGCCTGTCTTTTTCCACCTGCCAGAGAACAATCTCAAAAAACTCGGCAAATACCGCCCGGTATTGCGACAACCGCCAGCGGTTGAGCCAGCGCCCGTCGGGGGTGGTCTGCACACCGTTTTCCGCATTCAGATGCGCCCACGGTTCGGCAGCGGCGGCGGAAAATGCGCCGTTCAGTGCGGTGAAGGGGACAATTTCCGCCACAAAGACGCCGCCCGGTTTGAGTGTGCGCGCCACTTCCGCCAGCACTGCGGAAACATCCGGCGTGTGCGGCAGAAAATCGCGGCACACGGCGGCATCGAAAGCGTTATCGGGCGCGGGGATTCTTTTGGCGGGGTCGGCGGGAATGATGGCAACCGATTTCCATTTCGGTTTGATGCCGCTTTTTTCCGCCAGTGTGCGGTAATAATTCGCCGTGGCAGATTTCCACGCCCCTTTGAGTTTATTTCGCTTGAACTGCTGTTTGATTCCTTCCGCAGGCAAAAAGGCGGGCGGCACGGCGACATCCACCCCCGTCACGCGGATTTTCTGCCCGCCGAACAGGGCGGCATCCGGCGCGAGCACACCGCCGCCAACCACCAACACCTGCGCACCATCGAGTTTTGCGCCCGCTTGCGTCAGCAGCGAAACCGCGTGCCGGTGCGCGGCGGCATCGGCGGCGGCGCGTTCGGCAGAAGCATCCACCGCGCTGAAATCGGCGGGGGCGGTCAGCATTTCCGTCAACCGCGCGGAAATATCGCCGGGCAGCAGTGGGCGCAGAGTGTCGCGCGTTTCGGGGTGGGGGCATTCTGCCACCCACTGGCGCACCGCATCGAGTCGGTGTTTTTCGCGTAACCGTGCGCCCAATTTTTCGCGGTCATCTTCGGATAGAGCGCCGGATTTCAAAAATTCCTGCAGATATGCCAGCCCTTTTTCCGCATCGAACACCGCCGCGAACCAGATTGCCGCCAAAATGCGCCAGCCGCGCAGGGTAGGGG
>JALVZI010000256.1 GCA_027022125.1 Anaerolineae bacterium
GTCCGTGAAATTCGTGAAAATTTGTGGCAGATTTTTTGTCAAACCGAAATTTTCCATAACATAATCGAAGAAAATCCGCAAAACCGGTATCAAAAAAAGATTTGTCAGTCAATCAAGGTTCAAGGTTCAAAGTTATCACGCATCACGATTCAGCGATTCAACGAGTCAACGATTCAGTGAATCCCTATCCCTATCCGTTTCACGCATCACGTTTCACACATCACGATTCAACGATTCAACGAGTCAACGATTCAGCGAATCCCTATCCCTATCCGTTTCACGCATCACGTTTCACGCATCACGCAACCCATTATTCGCTATTCGCTACTCGCTACTCGCTATTCGCTATTCACTCAAACGTTTTCCCCAAAAAGCGATGACTGAGATACGCCATCAACGCCGCCAAGCCGATGAGCGCGAGGGCGTTTTCCCACAGCGCCGGCAAACCGGCGCCTTTTATCATCACCCCTTTTACGATGGTGATGTAATGCCGCATGGGTGAAAATTCCGCGAGAAATTGCAGCCACGCCGGCATATTCTCCACCGGAACCAGATAGCCCGACAACGCCAAATCGACCATACTCAGCGGAAAAACGATGAGCAATGCTTGCTGCTGGGTGCGCGCCAGCACCGAAATCAACAGCCCCCATCCCGTTTCGGCGAGGATGAACAGCAGCGACAGCATCAAAAGCAATGCCCAACTGCCCCGCTGCGGAATGTGATACACCTGCACCACCACCCATAGCATCAGCAAAAAATTCACATAAGCGATAATCACCGCCGGCAACGCCTTGCCGATGAGCATATCTCGACGGCGCACCGGTGAAACCATCAGTTGTTCCAGTGTGCCCAATTCTCGCTCGCGCACCAGCCCCAGTGTGGCAAGCAGCAACGTCACCTGATACACGATAAATCCGAATTGCGCGGGCACGCTGTTGTAACGTTTGTTTAACGCCACGTTGAATCGCATTCGAGATTCAATATCTACTATGGGGTATGGCTGCACTCCCCCTGCCGAGTGTTCTCGCCAGCGGCGCGACAGATAACTGTTCAGCGCACCATCAATGGCGTTCAATGCCGTGCCGCCGCCATAAACGCTCGTCCCGTCGGCAATAACCTGTATCTGCGCCGTGCGGTCGGCGGCATAAAAATCGGTGGCAAAATTTTGGGGAATGACCACCACCGCCCAAATATCACCGCGCTGCAACAGGTCGCTTGCCTGTGCCGTGTCGCCGGTGTAAACGGTCGGTATCACGGTTGACAGGTTTTCCAGCGTTTGGATGATGCCATGGCTGATGGCGCTATGGTCGTTATCGAAAATCGCTATCGGCAAGTTGACTACATCGCTGCCGGTAGCATTTGCCACCAATATCAGTTGCATCACCGGAAATGAAAAGACAAACACCGTCAGCACCACATCTCGGCGATATTGGATGATTTCTTTCACAACGATTTGCCAAGTTCGCGCGAACACCGCTTCTACCTTTCAGTGTACAGTGGTATCGTGCCGATTTCACCCTTCGATACGCCCTGCGGGCTACTCAGGATGAAATCGGCAGGGAAAAACGCATCCTGAGTAGTGGTTCGCTACGCGAGCCGCGTATCGAAGGGCGTTTTTCCCATCCATCCGAACCGTTACACCCGTTTTTTGAAAGCCACCACGCCGACCAGCAACGACAATCCACCGCCAACCAGCAGAATGGTGACCGGTTGCCGCAAAACATCCACCCCGACGCCTTTTAGAAATATACCGCGCGCGATGATAATGTAATGAGTTGCCGGTAGCAGCGTAGCCAACAAAACCGCCCCGGGCTTGCTGTAATCCACCGGAAAAATCAAACCGGTCAAAAAGAAACTCGGCACAAAAAAGACCATCATTATGGTAAACAGTGCCGTTTGCTGACTTTTCAGCCAAGTGGCTGTAAGCAGACTGAAACCCATCGCTGCAAAATAGTAAACAATGGTCAGCGCCAGCAATACCCCCAGCGACCCGTTGAAGGGCACATGAAACCACCACACCGCCACTGCCCAACTGAGCAGCACACCCGCTATGCCCACCAACATATACGCCCCCATTTTGCCCAACAGATACTCTCCGCCGTGCATCGGCGTGGCGACCAGCCCTTCCAGCGTGCGTAACTCTTTTTCCCGCGCCAAACTGAGGCTCAACGCCAGCGCCGGCATAGTCAGCACAATTGCCAACAAGCCCGGTATCACGCTCACCTGCGATTCCAAATTAACGTTGTACCATGCCCGCCCGCGCACCTCAAAGGGTAGCGAACCACCGGGTGCGCCAACCAATTTTGGTACCACCGCCGCAGATGCAGATTGGATCTTCCCTAAAATTGACCACCCCGACCACGCATTAACGCTATCTACCATCGCCTGCACCGCCACCGGCTGCCACGCCGCCAGTTTTTCCCCAAAATCCGGGGGAATGACCAACCCTGCATCCACCTTTCCGGCAACCAACAGCGCGTCCAGCGCGTCGTAATCGGCAGGAGTCGCCACCACCGAAAACGTCTCTCCGGCGGCGATACGGTTGATATACGCCCGCGACAACTCGCTGCGGTCGTAATCGAGCACTGCCAAATCCACATGTTCCACATCCAACGAAAAGACATACCCCAGTGTCAGCAGCAAAAAGGCGGGAGCAATTGCCACCAAAAACAGGTTGATAAGGTTGCGGAAGATGTGGTGCAATTCTTTGCGTAAAATTGCCAGTGTGCGCCGCACGGTTATTCGCCCGAACATAGGTTACTCCGTTAATCCAATCGCCGTTTGAACCGCGCCGCCGCCAGCGCCATAACCAGCACCCCGAACACGGTAATGGCGGCAACCTGATTCCACAAAATGCCGAACCCGACCCCTTTCAAAATGATGCCGCGCATAATTTCCATCGCATATCGTGCCGGAATGAGATAACTGATGAATTGCAGCCACTGCGGCATGGCTTCCAGCGGAAAGAAAAAACCGCTCAAATAGATGGTCGGCAGGGCAGTGCCCATTGTCATCAGTAGCGCTTCCTGCTGGGTGCCGGTCGCGCTAGAAATGAAAATGCCAATTCCCAGCGATGACAGCAAAAATAGCGCCGATAGTTCCAGCAACAGCAGCAAACTGCCATTCACCGGCACATGGAACCAAAACATACCGATTGCCAGCACTTCCAAAACATCAAAAAACGATATGAAAATGTACGGAAATACTTTTGCGACAATCAACTCAATCGGCTTGATGGGGGTCACGATGAGTTGCTCGATGGTGCCGGTTTCGCGCTCGCGGACGATGGATGATGCGGTGAACAGCACGGTAAACAGATACAGAATGATGACCATCAGTCCCGGTATCATAAAATGCGAACTTTCCATGTTCGGGTTGTACCAAACACGCGGACGAACATCAATGCCAAGCAATTTTTGCGGTGCGATGCCCGTTCGCTGTTGCAGCAATTTCACCGAGAGCGACTGCCCCACCGACTGCGACGCGGCAAAAACGATATTCGAGACCTGCGGGTCGGTACCGTCAATAAAAAACGGAATTTCCACCTGCCGCCCGGCGGTAACATCCGTGCCGTATCCGCTGGGAATGATGAACCCCGCCCGCGCGTCGCCGTGGTCAATCTGATAGCGAATTTCATCCTGTGTGTTCACATAATCCACAATCGTGAAATAATTTGATGCGGCATACGTGGCTATCAGTTGGCGGCTTTGCGGGGTTTTGTCGGCATCCAGCACCACCGTGCGCAGATGCTCAATATCGGTGGTGGCAGCATACCCCAAAATAACCAACTGCATTAACGGAATGACAAACATGATGACCAAACTGCGCGGGTCGCGGAAAATGTGGATGAACTCTTTTCGCATCAAACTCCACGTGCGATATATCATTGGTCGCGCTCCGTTTGGTCGAGATGCAAGCCGTGCAGAAAAATAGCGGTCATCTGCTCGCCGAACGCCTCTGACCGGTTGAGAATGACGGTATCACCCAGCATTGCCAGCATAATGGTACCAAATATCACTGAAAACAGTCCGTGCACAACAATTTCCGGGTCGGTATCGCCCAACTGGTGGCGGTCGGCATACGCCTGAAAAACCTGTACCCCTTTGTCAAAATTGGGTTGCAAGATAGTTTCAAAAAAAATCTGATTCAATTCTGGGTCGGTGATGATTTGTGGAAAAATAGCACGGGTGAGCGGTAGATTCTTTTTCAGCATCCGCAGACGGTTTTGAAACACCATCCCCAGCAATTGGGCGGGGGTCAGTATTTGCACCGCTTGCTCAACATTTTCCATCAGTTGGTCAACTTCTGCCATCTGCTGAACAATATTCAGCATTACATCTTGCTTATTTTTGAAATAATTGTAAATGGTGCCATCGGCAACACCGGCGGTGCGGGCGATATCTTTGATGGTGGCGCGGTGGTAGCCTTTTTCGGCAAAAACTGTCACGGCGGCTTCCAAAATTTGCCGCTGGCGAGCCTGTGTCACAGCATCTTTTATGGGGTTGGTTGCGGTCATCGTTTCACCTGTTATTCACTTTGGTACTGAATGAGTATTCATTCAACTGAATGAGCATTCACCCACAGTATAACAGGTTGCCCCACCGGAGTCAAGCGGGTATTAAATTTTTAAGGTTCGATACGCCCTGCGGGCTTGGTTCAAAGTTTTTTGGTTCAAAGTTCAAGGTTGCAGGGTTGCAAAGTTGCAGGGTTGCAAGTCTCACGCATCACGTTTCACGCAACAAATTACTCATTGCTCATTACTCATTGTTCATTGCTCACTGTCCGCTGCCAGTATTTCAGAGCGACAAACGGTATTTCCTGCCCCAAAATTTGGAAATCTTCCGGCGTGCCGTCCACGCGATAGCCCATCAATTTTGCCAATTCTTGTGCGGCAAATGGATGTCGCCGGGTGTAGTCTGCCATTTCGACCGCTCCCTGCGCCGGCGAAAGAAACTCGGCGTGGGCGGTGTATTTTTTCGTGCCCAGTTGGATGGTCACATCGGGCGTTTTGCGCAGGTTTTGATACCATTGCGATTTTTTGCCGAAACCGGATGCCACAATGATGGTACGCGCATCTTTATCGTGCCGCACCACTTCCACCACCGCCCGACGGGGGAGTCCGGTTTTGCGCCCGATGTGATTGATGAGAATGAAGCGCCCACCGAGCACCCAGCCCAAATGCAGACGATAGAGCCATATCGGCAAACGAAACATCATACGGCTTAAGCCTTTTGGCGGCGCAACCACCTTCGTTTTTTCAACAGCCATCACAACCTCCAAAAACTCAATCCCAGTTTTGCCGACCCAAAATCCACATGCCCAGCGGAATGACCACCGCACCGATACCCAATCCCCACAGCAGTTGCGGCAAAATTACGCCGAACCCCACCCCTTTCAGCAGAATGGCGCGGAAAATAATCATCCAGTGGTAAATGGGGAAAATGTGCGCCAGTTTTTGCAGCGCATCGGGCATATTTTCGACCGGCACGCCGTACCCCGAAAAGAAAAATTCGGTCATCACCCACATCATCGCGCCGAGCATCCCCTGCACCTGATTGCTCGACCATGCGGAAATCATCAGTCCGATGCTCAATTCCACAAACAGAAAAATTGTTGCCGAACCGAGCAGCAACCCCCACGAGCCGCGCATCGGCACGCCGAAACCGTACATTGCCACCAGCAGCATCAAAATGAACGAGATGTAACTCAGCAGCACGGGCGGCACCGCTTTGGCGACAATCAACTCAAATTTGCCCATCGGGGTGACCATCAACTGTTCCAGCGTGCCCAATTCTCGCTCGCGGGCGATGGCGATGGATGCCAGCATCAGCGCGATGGCAAACAGAATCAATCCCAATTCCGATGGGACGGTGTACACCGATTTTTTCAATTCCTCATTGAACCGCACCCGCAAGCGCGGGCGAATGAGCGACAACGCCGCCGACGCATCTTCGCCGACCCACTGCGCCAGCACCCGCGCGCTCGCCGTTTCCACCGTACCCTGCACCGATGCCAGCGCCGCGCGCGCCGCTATCGGGTCGGCGCCATCCAGCACAAAACTCACCTGCGCCGGTTCGCCGAGCGGGGTTGTCAATTTTTGCCCGTATCCCTGCGGAATGACCAGCGCGCCCACCGCGTCGCCGTGCTCAATCAGCGGGGTGATGGCTTCCACATCATCCAAAAAATACTGAAAATCGACGGTTTTGGTGGTTGCCAGTTTTGCCAGCAATTGCCGACTGGCATCCGTGCGGTCTAAATCTACCACTGCGGTGGGCAAATTTTCAATAGGCGAGGCGGTTGACCATGCTACCATCGCCATTTCCGACAGCGGTCCCAGCGTCACCAGAAAAATGATGATCGGTGCGCGTAGCAGTTGTATCAATTCTTTAATGGTCAGTACCCAAATTCGATACCACATTGGTTCACCCGATTCGTTTACGAAACAGAAAAACTGAAACAACTGTCATCGCCAACCCCGTGCCAAACAGCGTGAGCGCCGGTTGCCACAGCGCGTCCAGCCCCTGCCCTTTCACCATCAATCCACGAATGATGGCAACAAACGGAGTAGACGGCAAGAAAGACGCATCCAATTTCATTAAATCGGGGAAGGCGGACACGGGGAAAAAAATACCACTCAAATAAAAGCTCGGAAACATAAAAAATAAATACCCCACCAATGATGATGCCGCCTGAGATTTGAGAAAGGTGGCAATGAGCAGTGCCATGCTGAACGATGCCAGGAAGAAGTCAGTGGCAAGCAGCAGATAAAGCAACAAACTGCCGCGAAAGGGCGCATCGAAAATAGCCACGGCGGCAAAAGCACACAGTACCGCACTGACCAGCCCGGCGACGATATATGGGATAATTTTGCCGACCAGCAATTCGGCGCGCCCCAACGGGGTGACAAAAATGCCTTCCAGCGTGCCCAACTCTTTTTCGCGGACGATAGCCCCTAGCACGGCAATGGCGGGCAGGCTGAGTACCAGCGCTAGCAGCGCAGGAATGATGCCAATTTGGTTGTTCAGCGTAGGGTTGTACCATGTGCGCGCGCGCAGGTCGATGGGGGTTTTAATGTGCGACACCCCGCTGCTAATGGACTGACGGCTGTAAAATTTGGTTGCCAGCCGGTAGCCCCACGCCTGACTGCGGCTTAGAATGTGGGTAATGGCAAATTCGGCGGTGGTGGGGTCGGTGCCGTCTACCAGCACCTGAATTTCGGCGGGGCGTCCGGCAGACAGGTTTTCGGTGAAGTTGGGGGGAATAACCACCAGCGCTTTGATGCGACTGCGGTCGAACCGGTCTTCTGCCTGCGCGTAACTTTTTGTTTCCGCACCAACGGTCAAATCGTCGCCGTTAGACAATTGCGCGATAAATTCGCGGGCGAGTTCGCCGTGATCGTTGTCCATCAGGCTGATGGGCACATTTTTCACATCCACCGCCAGAGAATATGAGAAAACAATCATCAAAAATACGGGGATGAGCAACAGCATCAGCGAGGTGGTGCGGTCGCGGAAAATATGGCGGGTTTCTTTTACCATAACAGCATAAGTTTTTACCAGATTCATTTTTCTTTCGCCTGCAATCCTGCCAAAATTACTTCGGAAAATTGTTGCGCCGTTGCCTGCCAGTCGAGCATATCGCCCAGTATCATTCTGTACAAGAACATACCATCGAATGCTGCCATCAGCGATGCCGTCATCTGCCGGGGGTCAACCGGTTTCAGTTTGCCGTCGTCAATCCCCTGCCGGATGATACCGCCAATCGTCTCGAAATACGGTTCCATTGTGCGACGCAGCGCATTGAGTACATCGGGGTCGCTGCGTGTTTCGGCGTAAAAATCAACGAAGATTTTCAACAGCGGGTCATCGGAAGCCATTACTTGCGAAAACATCAGCAAGACCATTTTCAACTGTTCTACGGCATCGGAAATTTGTGCCAGCACCGGCTCGGCATCCGCCACCATTTGGTCGAAATACCAGCCCATCACTTTTATGAGCAGGTCTTTTTTATTTTTGAAATGCCAGTACAGACTGCCTTTGCTCAAGCCGCTTTCCGCCACAATGTCGTCCATCGTGGTTAAATGGTAGCCTTTGCGGGCGAAACACGCCACGGCAGCCCGAATAATTTGCTCACGGCGTTCTTCTTTGCTCACAGATGGCGGTGTCATAGTCTTCTCCAAGTTGATATGGTTCGTTGCCCCATGTAGTTTCGGGTTTAAAGTTCAAAGTTCAATGTTTCAGATTTCGGGTCACGCATCACGTTTCACGAAAGTCGTTGGCAAAAGCGTAAAAACCTCAATTCGGGATAAAATTTTCAGTCCACAAATAGACACAGATGGACATTATATGCCCTGCGGGTACAGATTTTCACAGAAAAAATGTAACTAGTGCTAAGTCAAGTACATTTTGACGGGTAATTTAGCCTCAAGTGGCTCACTTGAAAAAGGTGTAAAAACTGAACCACAGAGGCGCAGAGGCACAGAGGAAAATAAGGTTTGAGAGCCGGTTATGCGGCGTTATCTGCAATTTCCGGCGGAAATCCAAGTCAAACAAAAACTTTAAATTCTCCGCGCCTCTGCGTCTCTGTGGTGAAAAATCAACCTTGTTTAGAGGAGGCATCAAGCCGTCAAAATCAACTTGACTTAGTACTCAGGATAAAATCGGCACGATACCATTGCACGGTGAGTAGTTACGAAAAAATTAAAAATCAGCGCGAATCTGTGTTCATCTGTGGACTATTTTTACTTCAATTGAACATTGCCCACAACTAGACTGACTAGTCAGTCTAGTTGTATTTTACGATATTTCGGGGCGTTTGTCAAGGGGGTAAATTGGGCATATCACGGTTGGTTGGTGTTTTTCCGAGATTTTTTACCGTAGGGGCGGCTCGCGTGTTGCCCCTACGGATTTTCGACATTGCGCCTCAGAGAAGACGGGAAAAACGCCCTTCGATACGCGGCTCACTACGCAAACCGTTGCTCAGGATGAAATAGGCAAGGAAATGTAGCCCCGTAGAGACGCCCAAATTGGGCGTCTCTACGAAAATGCCGCCACAGTGAGATAAAACACAGAAAAAATCCGTGTCCATCTGTGCTATCCGTGTAAATCCATTAGGACTTACGCAGATAGAAGATTTCAGCCACGAATTTCCACAGATTACACGAATTATCGAACAAAAATTAACAAAAATTAGTGAAATTCGTGAAAATTCGTGGCTAAATTTTTGTTTGGTGAGCAAAATGCGTAAGTCCTGTCCATTTAATCCGCGTTATCTGTGTTCTATTTTGGCTTAGTGGCGCAAAACGTCTATCCGGTGCGAACACTGCCGGTTGACCAAACCGACACGCATCACGCATCACGTTTCACGAAAATTGTTGGCAAAAGCGTAAAATTTGTAAAGGTGATTTCGGTGTCAATGACACCATGCCGAAAAACACAATCATCCACAAAAAAGGGCTTGGCATATTGCCAAGCCCTCTGAAACGCTATTGAATATGGTTTCTACTACTTTACCGAAATCTTGTACAAGACATTTGGCGCGCTAGAAACCGTTGTTACCGTGTTCACCGGTTGCGTGTGGGGTGGGTAAACTGCACCAACCCTCGTTAACAAACCCCGCCTCTAGCTCGCCGGTTGATATTCCATTCAATCACTCCTATAAATACCTCCTTTCGAGCTAAATCATATTCTTACCGACATGATACCCCGTTTCAACGGGTCTGTCAAGAGAATTTTCCATAAATTTTGGTAACTGCTCAGACATAGATTAAATAGTCCACAGATGGACACAGATGACACAGATTTTCACAGAAAAAATAAAAATCTGTGTAAATCTGTGGACTGAAAACCTTGTTCCAAACTTAAATTCGCCACTCATCACGCTTCACGCAACTTATTGTTGCTCATTGCAATGACAGGCTGGGTAGTTACAAATTTTGCTACTTTTAGCCTACAAAATTCCCGTCAGGTTGATAATCCACCGCGCCGAGCCGGGCAAGTTTTGAAAATTGATGCACGGCTTTGATGTGCCGGATGGTGCCGGTTTTGGCGCGAATCACCATGCTGTGGGTGGTCACGCCCATTTCGCGGTCGAAATGGACGCCTTCCAGCAGCGGTCCGGCGGTGATGCCGGTGGCGGCGAAAAACGCATCTTCGGCGGTGACAAGGTCGCTCTCGGTGCGGATAGCATCCCATTCCGCGCCGAATGCCGCCTGCACCCGCGCCCCCCAAAGCGAGTCGGAA
>JALVZI010000257.1:0-2628 GCA_027022125.1 Anaerolineae bacterium
GGCAACCGCCGGAAAAGACCACCAGCGGTTCATAAAAAAGCAGGCTGACCACCGCCGGCAGCGTGCCGCCGGGACGCGGGGCAATGCCGAAATCGGTCAGCCAGCGGGTAAACTGTTCGGAAATGGCGGCGAAACCGTTAAAATTGAAAGTGGCGGCGGTTGCTAAAATGAAAAGCGCAATGCCGAACCAGAGCGCGGCACGGCGCACCGTTTCCCGTTCTGCGGCGAATCGGGCTTGCAGTTGCGACACGGTTTGCCGGTTGCCGGCGACCGTCGCTCCTAGCGTCAGCAGCAGTACCGCCAGCGCCGAAAATCCGGCAGTTCCGGCGGTGAGCAGCAGCGCCAGCCCCCCGCCGATGGCATACAATCCGCGCGGACGATTTTCGGCGAGCCAGCGCGCCCCGCCGACCAGCACCAGCATAGCGCCGACTGCCGCCGCCATATCGCTGCCGATGGCGCGCGAGAAAAAGAGGGGGGATGCGGAGACGGTCAGCAAAATTGCCGCCGCCAGCGCGCCGAGCCGCCCCAATTCGCGCCGCAAGCCGAAGGGGAGCAGCACCAGCAGTGTGCCGAGCAGCACATTCACCAACCGCGCTGCCCAATCTGTCGCGCCGAACAGCAGAAACGCGCCGCCCGTCAGCGATGTGAGCAGCGGGCTGTAATCGCCGCCGGGAATGCCGCCGCGATAGAGGGTCAGTGCGGACATGGTTTGCGCTGCTTCGGATTCATTCAGCGGGTAGCGGGTCAGCGCCGCCAGTCGCAGTGCCAGCGCCGCGATGCCAATGCCCACCCACAGTATCGTTTCGATGGTGAGCGCGGCAGGGCGGGAGAGGGTGGGTTCGGTTTGTGTGTGTGCTTGAGTTGTCATAATGCGTATTGCGTAAAAATTCAGTCCACAGATGGACACAGATAAACACAGATTTTTTGATTTTGATACAAATTACAAAATTTTTCGTTTGATTTGAACACGAGGCGTTCCGAAGTTGAGCAACAGTCCAACTTTTATGCCGGTGGCTTTCAAATAGTTTATCAACTGTGCTTCGTGTTGAGAATTTAAATTGCTTAACGCTTTCAATTCCACAATCACTCGATTTTCGACCAAAATATCGGCAAAATAATCGCCAATGTGGACTTTTTTGTAATGAACCGGTAATTTTACCTCTGTTTGGGCATCTATTCCCTGTAATTTTAATTCAACCATCAGCGCATTTCTGTACACGTTTTCCAAAAAACCAGCGCCCAACTGATTGTGTACTTCATACGCAGCCCCGATGATACGTCTGGTCAGGTCTTTATCAGGATAGCCCATCGCTAAAAAATCCTTTTAAAAATCTGTGTCATCTGTGTTCATCTGTGGACTGTTTTATCGTACGTAAATTGTCACTGCGCCGTGCTGATATACCGGTTTCAGCAGACGGTCGAATTTTGCCAGCCCGTTGGGGGCATAAGCCTCCCGTTCCGATGCCCCCACATAAATGTAGGTTATATCATATTTATCCAGCAGGGTCAAAGTGGTTGACGGGTCTAGCCCGTTGTAAATCGTTTCAATATCCGGCAGGCGGGCATTCACCACATCGAGTGTGCCGCGCCACTGATATTCGTGAAAATCCCAGCCGACCAGCGTTTGCCGCCCCGTCAGCGCGCTGACCCGACTGAGATAACTGTACGATTTGCCGGGTCGCTCCAGTACCACCGCATCGGGCGGAACATTTTTTCGCAGCCACAAAATGGCGGCATAATCATCGGGGTGCTGATTTTTGACCCATGCAATGCCGTCGAGCGTTGGCTGCGGGCGGAAATTCTGCGCTTTGGTGGGAATTGCCAGCACGGGATAAACCATCGCCGCGGCGACGACCACTGCCACCGACCCCTGCCACAGCCCGCGCCACACGCCGCGCAGTTCGCGCGAAACATAATACACGCCAAACGCGCTCGCCAGCGCCAGCAAAATCCACGCCTGAAAATAGAATTTGAAAACGGTGTTCATCCGGTAGCCGAACAAATCTTTCAGATAGACGAATTCCACCGCCAGCGGCAGCGCCAGCCCGACCAGCGCCAGCAGCAGCGCAAATTTTTCGGCGGGATATGCCACCGCCGCGCCCGATGGCGCTTTCGGTGTGCCGCCCCACAGATGCGACAGCGCCCAGCCGGTCAGCCCGCCCAGCAGCAAAAATGTCCATGGGGTGGTCAACCGCCGCCGAATGATTTCCCGCAGCAAATCATTCACCGATGCGCCGTTCAGCGCGAATTGCACATTCGGGTCGTTCAGCACGTTTTGCACAAATGCGCGTCCGCCGGGCAGCACCAAAAATGCCGTCACCAGCGCCAGCAGCAGCACCAGCGGACCGAGAATCGTCACCGATAGCGTGCCGCCGAGTTCCCGCTGCCACTGCCATGTTGCCCGCCGCGACACCATCGCCAGCAGGGCGACGGTCATCACCAAAAAAGGACCGAAAAAGATGACGAATTGCCGCAAACGGGTGGGATTCCACAGGTTGGGCAGGATGCCGCCCGCCTGCGATTGGAAACTGAGATAGAATGGCAGATAGACAATCCCCGCCAGCACGGCGAAAATTCCCGCGCCGATGACGGCTTCGGTGAGGCGGGCGCGTCCCAGCCACAGCACAA
>JALVZI010000257.1:2638-3153 GCA_027022125.1 Anaerolineae bacterium
ACGCCAGCCCGAAAATCGCCAGATAGATGGGCAAATCCCATGTATTCAAAAAACCGAGCGCGCCGATGGCGATGACCGTCAGCGCGAAAGCGAGCCGCCCGCCGCTGGCGTTCACCAGCGCGGAAAATCCGGCAGCGAGCGAGTCGGGGAGTGAATCGGGGCGTTTTGCCAGCAACAGATTCAGCGCCAGCGCGATAGCCAGCAGCACAAACGGCAGCGCCAGCACGTGCGGATGCACGTCGCCGAGCATGAAACTGAAAAACGGGAATTCGTCAATCATTTCCTGCGGTTTCCCGTCCAGCGAATAATCGAGAATCACTCGCGAGCCGCGCCACCACCACAGAAATCGGGTGGGCAGCCAGCCGCCCGTCGGCGGGGTGTCGCGCAGGTCGAGAATGTCGAGCCACTGCCAAAATCGCGGCGACAGCAATCCACGCGCGTGCAGCACTTCCAGCAGCCCTTCCCAATGCCCCATCGCGCCCACAAAGAGCGCGCCCAGCAGCCCCGCCGACGGG
>JALVZI010000258.1:0-9273 GCA_027022125.1 Anaerolineae bacterium
ATTTTGCGGCGAAACGTGAAAAACAACCCGCTGATACTGACGGACACCACCCATCTGGCGCGGCAGTTGGTCTATCATCTGGCATGGCATTTTGTCCATAATCCCGAATATGCCGAATGGAAATCACACAAAATCATTCAGGCAGATTTGATTGCCCTTTCAGATAAGATTACATATCAGGGTGAATTTGCCGACCGTTTTCAAAAATTACTGAAAGACGCCGCCGGAGAATTGAACACCATTTTGTTTATTGACAATATCGAAACCATTATCGGGTCGGGAACGATTCACGTGGATATGGATGAAGCCATCGAAACACTGGTAAATGTGCTGGCGACCGGTTCGGTGCAGTGCATCGGCGCAACCGCCCCCGAAGAATACCGCCGGTACATCCGCCACAGCGATACACTGGCGCGGTTGTTTACCCCGCATGTCATCAAATCGAACATTCCCGTTGCCAACATACCCGAACCGACCGCGTTCAACCGGTCAATTTCCACCCCGCAGAAACCGGCTGCGCCACCGCGAAAAACCACGCAATCGGCGGTGGTTTTCGATAAAAAACCGGCGGCACGCGGCACACCGCTGATTGACCATTTGATGCAGGGATTGCAGGCGCACGCCAAACGGTTTGGGGTGACGGTGAAACTGTCGGATGGGGCGCGCGCCGCGCTGGCGCAACTGGCAGCGCAGGGTGATGCCAGCAGCACATTGCGCAAAACGTTTGAATCGCAGATTGAAAATGCGCTGGGGGGAATGCTTTTGCGCGGAGAAGTGGATTTCGGGCAAACGGTGCGTGTGGAAACAAGCCGCGATGGGTTTATTGTGCGGCGGGGCGGGTAGTTCAAAATTCAAAGTTCAAAATTCAAAGTTTGGAGTTTAAGGTTGCAGGGTTGCAAGTTGGTCTCAGGTCTCACGTCCAAAGTCACGTTTCACGCATCACACATCACGTTTCACGCATCACTCATCACGCAATACGCAATACGAAATACGAAATACGAAATACGCAGTGCGATCCAACGATTCAGCGAATCCCCAGTCACCAATCTCCAATCAACTAACCTCCAATCACCAACCGTGCAGCGAGCGCGCGTTCTTCCGCCGCCGATGAAATTTCGCCGTCCAGCCGGGCGTCGCGCAGGGCGCGCAGAATTTCACCCAGCCGCGGCGACGGTTTCAACCCGAATTCGCGCATCAAATCTTCGCCGTTGAGCGCGGTTTGCACGTGTCGCAGCCGCGCGGCAAATTCCGCCAGCCACTGTTTCCCCTGCGGACTGTCTTCCGCCACCCAGCACACCAGCAGCGCATCATCGCCATATTGATTCAGCAACCGGTAAACCTCGCTCGGTTTTTGGGCTTTTTCCACCTGCGGCAGTATCGCTTTCAGTGCCTGAATTTGGCGCAGCGGCTTTTGCAAACTGCTCCGAATGCGCAGCCGGTCAATCAACCCTTCAACCATATCGGCGGGGTGGGGGAAAGTGAGCAGCCCCAGATAGTGTGCTGTGCCGGGCGAAACCGCCGCCCACGGCGAATCGGCGCGCGCGGTGCGCAACCGGCGGCACAGCGCGGGATACAGTGTTTCCGGTTTCAGCGCGGGATGGATGGCATCCAGCACGCCGAGTTCGTTCAGCCGCATCACCGCTTTTTCCGGTTCGGCTTCCGCGAAAATATATTCCAACTCGGTGAAAATGCGGTCGGCGCTGACGCGGCGCAGCAGGTCGCGGGCGTTCAGCAGGTGTTCCAGCGTGCGTTTGCCCAAATGGAAATTGAGTCGCTGTTCCAGCCGGATGGCGCGCAAAATGCGGGTGGGGTCTTCCACAAAACTGAGACTGTGCAGCACGCGGATATGTTCGCGCTGCAAATCGCGGTAGCCGCCGAAAAAGTCGAGCAGGTCGCCGAAACCATCGGGGTCGAGCCGGATTGCCAGCGTGTTGATGGTGAAATCGCGGCGGTGCAAATCTTGTTTGATGGATGATTGCTCCACTTCCGGCAGGGCGGTGGGATGGCGATAAAATTCAGTGCGGGCGGTGACAAAATCGAGCCGCTCGATACCCGGCACGCATCCTTCCGTTATCCAATTTGCCGTGCCGAATCGCTTGTGGCTGCGCACCCGCCCGCCGAAACGGTCGCGCATGGCGTGCGCCAGCGCGATGGCATCCCCTTCCACCACCAAATCAATATCGCCGCGCGGACGGTTCAGCAGCAGGTCGCGCACAAACCCACCCACCACATACAGCGACGCATCGAGTTTTGCCGCTTCTGCCCCCGCGTCTTTCAGCAGCGCCAGCAGTTCCGGCGATAGCACCTGCGCCAGCCGATTCGCCAGATTCAGGCGGGCGGGGGCTTCGGTGGTGTCTTTGCTGAACAGGTTGATGAGGTCGGTGCGGGTAACCACGCCGATGAGTTTTCCGTTTTCCACCACCGGAACCTGCCCGATTTGCTCGCGGAGCATCAAATTTTGCAGATGTTCCACCGTGTCATCGGGCGAAACGCAAATTTCGCCGGCGTGCATATATTGGCTCACCGGCGCGCCGCCCAGCCGATGGTGCATGGCGCGGTCAACATCGCGGCGGGTCAGCACGCCGACAATTTTATCGCCATCCGCCACCGGATAACCTTCGTGCCCGTAACGGCTCATCATCTCGGCGGCGTGGGCGATGGTATCGGTGGGGGACAGGGTTCGCACGCGGAAAGACATAATTTGGCGCACGGTGGCGGCGGGCTGCACGTGTTTTTCCAGCCGTTGCAGCAGTTGACGGCGGATGACGCTCAAATCTGCCCCGCTGATGTGCGCCGCCGCTGCGCGGGGATGTCCGCCGCCGCCAAATGTTTCGGCGATTGCGCCCACGTTGATGGCGTCGCTGGTGGAACGGGCGATGAGTTGCACATATTTGTTCTGCCCGTCATCGAATCCCACCAGCAGAAAAAGGCATTCCGGGTTGTACAAATCGCGCAGTTGGTGCGCCAAACTGCTGATTTCGGTGACATGCTCATCCGACTGCACCGCGCTGAGCATAACCTGCCGCCCGTGGATGGTGTGGGTTTCCATTTTGCCGATGATGGCATTGTACAGCCGGGTTTGGGCGGGGGTCAGTGGGTGGTGCAGAAAATCGCGCAGCACATCGAGTTGCGCGCCCTGCTCCAGCAGCCACGCGGCGGCGCGGGCATCGGTGGGGGTGGTGTTGTGGTATGTCAGCGAGCCGGTATCTTCATAGATGCCCAGCAGCAGCAGTGTGGCTTCAATCGGGGTGATTTTCAAATTGGCGCGGGCAATTTCGCCGACCAGAAAAGTGGCGGTGGCGCCGGTGTTCACCAGTGTTGCCTCCGCATCGGGGGGCAAATTGTCGCCGGGGGCGTGATGGTCAATCACACGCAGACGGGTGGCAGCGTTTCGCCCGCGAATCTGCGGGATGTACTGCGAATCCACCACCGTAATTTGCGAAACTCGCCCCGGTGGTTTGTGCCGGAATTCCACAAAATTGAATTCATCCCAATAGAGCGTCAGAAAATCGCGCACGTTTTGATTCACGTCGCGCGGCACAAGCGGAATCGCGTCGGGGTACAATTTCGCTGCCCCCAACAGTGATGCCACTGCGTCAAAATCGGCGCGTTCATGGGTGATGATTAGGTGCATAAACAGCCTTTCGCTTTCAGTAATCAGCCGGTGCGTGAAGCGTGATGAGTGATGAGTGAAAATCACGCATCACGTTTTCACGCATCACTAATTTCTAATATACGCGGCAGCGATTCACCAGCCTGCCGACGCCTTCCACTTCGATGGTCACCGTGTCGCCGTTTTTCAGGAAAACGGGCGGGTCGCGGAAAACGCCGACGCCGTGCGGTGTGCCGGTGCTGATGATGTCGCCGGGCAGCAGGGTGAACGCACGGCTGATAAATTCGATGAGAAATGCCACACCGAAACTCATTTCGCCGGTGTTGGCTTCTTGCATCAGCGAGTCGTTCCACCAGCCGCGCACCATCAAGTTTTGCGGGTCGGTAATTTCATCGCGGGAGACAATCCACGGACCGAGCGGGCAGAACGTGTCCAGCGATTTTGCGCGGGTATATTGTTTGTCGGAAAATTGCAGGTCGCGCGCGCTGACATCGTTGCAGACGGTATAGCCCGCCACATATTCCAGCGCGTCCGCCTGCGACACGTTTCGCGCCCGTTTGCCGATGACCACCGCCAGTTCCGCTTCGGCATCCACCTGTTGGGTCAGCGCGGCAGACCATTCGATGGTGTCATTCGGTCCGATGATGGCGCTGGGATATTTGGCGAACATCACCGGATGGTCGGGCGGTTTGATGCCCTGTTCCAGCGCGTGGGCGGCATAATTGCGCCCGATGGCGATAATTTTCTGCGGATTGTCAATCGGCGCGCGGAGCAGGCTTTCATCAAAGGGGATGGTCGTCCCGGCGGGCGGATGTTCCGCCAATTTCCGCGCGGCGTCCATTGCCGAGTCGCCCATCTGCAAAAATGACAGCATATCAGCGGGCAGGGTCGGGTCGGCGGCGTGCAGGTCAACAATCTGCGTGCCGTCGGCAGTCAGCACGCCCGTGCGGGGGGTGTTTTCGGTGGAAAAGGTGATGAGTTTCATAAAAATTCCTCCGGTGGATTCGTGAAACGTGATGTGTGATTCGTGAAACGTGATGCGTGAGGCGTGACTTTGGACTTGAAACTTGAGACCAACTGCAACCCTGCTACCTTGCTACCCTGTAACCCTGCAACCTTGAACTCCAAACTACCCCAGCACCATTCCCAGCGCGAACAGCAGGGCGTAAACCAGTTCCAGTTGGGCGGTGGCGGCGAGGGTGGCGTTCAGCGCGCGCCCTTCGGCGTGGAAAATGTCGCGCCACAGATTTTTGATGAGCGGCAGCGATAGCCACGTCAGCATCACGGTGGACGGCGCCAGCCCCAGCGGAATCATCAGGGTGGGAATGCTGTATGATACCACCAGCAGAATCACATATTGCAGCCGCGCGCCGTCTTTGCCCAGCCGAACCGCCAGTGTGCGTTTGCCCGCCGCGCGGTCAGATTCGATGTCGCGCAGGTTGTTGACCACCAGAATGTTGGTTGCCAGCAGACCCATCGGCACGGCAGCCCACCATACCGTCGTGCTGGCAGTGTGTGCCTGCACATAATATGTGCCGACCACCGCCGCCAGTCCGAAAAAAATGAAAACGAAAATATCGCCCAGCCCGTTGTATCCCAGCGGATATGGTCCGCCGGTGTAAGCGATGGCGGCGATGATGGACGCCAGTCCGATGGCGGCAACCACCCACCCGCCGACGATGAGCAAATACACGCCGACCAGCGTCGCCAGCGCAAAAGTGAGCCACATCCCCGTTTCGACTTCTTTCGGCGAGAGCAGCCCCGATTGTGTCACGCGCACGGGTCCCAGCCGTTCGCCGGCATCCGCCCCTTTTTTGAAATCGTACACATCGTTGGCAAAATTCGCGCCGATTTGCAGCAGCAGCGCACCGAGCAGCGCCGCCAGCGCCGGCAGCAGGCTGAACACGCCATCGTGCCACGCCACTGCCGCCCCGACAATCACCGGCGCGGCGGCGGCGGGCAGCGTTTTCGGGCGCGCGGCAAGCATCCAAACGGCGAGTTTTGAAGTTGGGGGTTGGGTTTTTGGGTTCATCGTTCCGTGTTCCGTGTTGCGTATTTCGTAATGTAGTGTGATTATATCAAATTCTACCATCGGAGCGAATTTTCGGAGTGGTATCGTTTCCCAAAAATGAAACGGTAATTTGAAATATACGGTATATATGGTATAGTGTACCTGTAATCGTGAAATTTGAGAAAATTTCGTAAATACAAAAATAAGGAGAAAGAAATGCTGCTCGAATTTAGCGTGGGGAATTTCCGCTCGTTTAAAGATAAGGTCACGTTCAGTATGGTGGCGGCAAATATTACTGCCAAACATAAAAAGTTAAATGAGAGTAACCTTTTTCAAGCCAAAGGCAGAATGCAGTTACTGCGTAGCGCCGTGCTGTACGGAGCAAATGCCAGCGGGAAAAGTAATTTAATCAAAGCGATAGATTTTATGAAGTATTTGGTATTAAATTCATCCCGAGATACGATTGCCGGTGAACCGATAGATATTGACCGTTTTCGATTGAGTACGGCAACGGCGGAAGAACCGTCATTTTTTGAGATTGTGTTTTTGCTGAACGGCACTCGGTACCGGTATGGCTTTGAAATACTGCACGGAACGGTGTCTGCGGAATGGTTGTACCGTGCCAAACAGCGCGAAGTCCCTTTGTTCGAAAGAGAAAAACAAGAGATAAAATTTTCCAAAACGGCATTTAAGGAAGGCAGAGAATTAACCACGCGCACCCGGGAGAACGCATTGTTTTTATCGGTTGTTGCTCAGTGGAACGGTGAGATTTCACAAAGTGTTGTCAGGTGGTTTCGAAGGGTAGGTATAATTTCCGGGTTGGATGATCTCGGATACCGGATGTTTACCTTTCGGCAAATCGAAAAAGATACCGATTTGAAACGCGGCATCATTGACTTTGTTTCGCGTTTAGATACCGGTATTTTGGATGTGGCGGCAAAGGAAGTAGAAATGTCAGTTGAACGACTTCCGGCTGATATGCCCCCGGAGTTGAGAGAGTTATTTGTCAAAACCGGTGGCGGATTTCGCTTTTTAATAGCGACGGTGCATTCCAAGTACGATGAAGAAGGCAATCGCGTTAGTACGGAAGAATTTGATATGGATGAGCATGAATCCGCCGGAACGCAGAAAATCTTCTCGATGGCAGGACCCATTATGGACACATTGCAAAATGGTCGAGTTCTTGTGGTTGATGAGCTGGACGCGCGTTTGCACCCACTCATAACCCGCGAAATCGTGAAATTGTTCAATTCCCCGCGCACAAACCCGCATAACGCGCAACTGATTTTTGCCACGCACGATACAAACTTGTTGAGCAATAAATTTTTCCGACGCGACCAAATTTGGTTTACCGAAAAAGACAGATACGGGGCAACCGATTTATATTCGCTGGTGGAATTTAAGATGGCGGGGAAGAAAACTCGTAACGATGCCTCTTTTGAAAAAGATTATATTCTGGGCAGATATGGCGCCATTCCGTTCATCGGTAATTTGGAAGATTTGTTCGGTGAAGCCAATGCCTAGAAGAAGACAAATCTCGTACAGACGCCGAGTTGATACCCGAGAAGTACGCCAACGTTTTTTAATCGTCTGCGAAGGGGAACGGACTGAACCGAATTATTTTGAAAGTTTCCGCACCAATAACCGACTGAGTAATGTTCAGATTAAAATAACCGGTGTTGGACAGAGCACCATCAAGTTGGTTCAAGAGGCAGAAAAATTGAAAAGGCAAGACGATTATGACCAAGTTTGGTGCGTATTCGACAGAGATAACTTCCCGGCGGGAGATTTCAATGGCGCAATCTCACGGGCGGAAAAGAAAAACATAAAAGTAGCATATTCCAACGAAGCGTTTGAGTTGTGGTATCTGCTTCATTTTAATTACCACGATACGGCATTGTCGCGCTCTTCATACCAACAGCGGTTGACAAAGCAATTGGAATTTCCGTATCGAAAAAACGACCCCAAAATGTATGAAACATTGCAAGATAAACAAGCAGTGGCAATTCGTAACGCCGAAAAATTATTGCAAAGTTACGGAAGTACCCACAATCCCGCGAATGATAATCCCTGCACCACCGTTCACCAGCTGGTGAAAGAACTGAACAGGTTTGTGAAATGACCAATCTCCAATCTCCAACCACCGAAATCCCCGCCGTTTGCCCGCACGATTGCCCCGACACCTGCGGTATGCTCGTGGAAGTGCGCGACGGGCGCGCGGTGGCTCTGCGCGGCGACCCCGACCACCCCATCACGCGCGGCTGGCTGTGCGCCAAAGTGCGTCCATATCTGAACCACGTTTACCACCCCGACCGGCTGACGCATCCCCTGCGCCGTGCAGGCAAAAAAGGCGCGGGCGAGTGGCGGCGCATCAGTTGGGACGACGCCATCGCCGAGATTGCCGACCACTGGCAGCGCATCATCGCCGAATATGGCGCGGCGGCGATTCTGCCGTACAGTTACAGTGGCACGTTGGGACTGGTGCAGATGAGCGCGGTCAACGCGCGGTTGTGGAATCGTATGGGCGCGAGTCGGCTGGCGCGCGCCATCTGCGGCGAAGCGGCGGAAGTGGCGGTGAAAGCCACGCTCGGCGCGCGGTTGGGCGTACCATACACCGCCGTGCGCCACAGCCGGTTGGTCATTCTGTGGGGGCACAATCCCGTTTCCACCGCGCCGCATTTTATGCCCTTTCTCACCGAAGCCCGCCGCCACGGCACACAGGTTATCGTCATTGACCCCCGCCGCACCCGCACCGCCCGTCTCGCCGATTGGCATATCGCGCCGAAACCCGGCACGGATGGCGCGCTGGCGCTGGCAATGGCGCATGTCATCGTGGCGGAAGGTCTGCACGATGAGGAATGGCTGGCAGAAAATACCATCGGCTGGGAAGATTTACCGGCGCGGCTGGTTGGCTTCTCGCCGCACCGTGCCGCCGACATTACCGGCGTTCCCGCCGCCGACATCATCCGGCTGGCACGCCGATATGCCATCGAGCGTCCGTCGCTCATCAAAATTGCGGATGGTCTTCAGCGGCACAGCAACGGCGGGCAAACCGTCCGCGCCATTCTCACCCTGCCCGCACTGACCGCGCAATACGGCAGGCGCGGCGGCGGACTGGCGTACAGCACCAGCGGATATGTTAAATGGAATAAAGCCGCGCTGACCCACCGCGCCGAGTGCCCGCCCCCCGCCCGCGAAATCAATATGAACCGGCTCGGCGCGGCGCTGACCGGCGAAATCTCCGACCCGCCCATCCAATCGCTCTTTGTGTACGGCGCGAATCCGGTGGCATCCGCGCCCGACAGCGGCAAAATCATTCGCGGGCTGCGCCGCCCCGACCTGTTCACGGTGGTGCATGAACAATTTCTCACCGATACGGCGGACTTTGCCGACATTGTTTTGCCCGCCACCAGCCAACTGGAACACACCGACCTGCACAAAGGTTACGGGCACACGCTCATCAGTTACAACCGGCAGGCGATTCCCCCGCTCGGCGAAAGCAAAAGCAATTGGGATGTGATGCGGCTGCTGGCACGGGCGATGGGCTATACCGAAAAATGGCTTTTCCAATCGGCGGATGAGGTGATTGACGAAGTTTTGACCGCCACCGCCGCCGAGACTCCCGCGCTGGCGGGAATCACGCCGGAAC
>JALVZI010000258.1:9283-10213 GCA_027022125.1 Anaerolineae bacterium
GCCTTTTGCCGATTTGGATTTTCCGACTCCCAGCGGGCGGGTGGAAATTTTCAGCCAAACGCTGGCGGATGCCGGTCTTGACCCGCTGCCGAATTTTGTGCCTCCCACCGACCCCGCCGCCGGTGATTTTTCCGGCGCGGGCGAATCGCTGGCGTTCATCTCTGGTGCGGCGCACCATTTCACCAGCAGCACTTTCGCCAACCATACTGATTTTCTGGCGCGCGAAGGGGAGCCGTTTGTGGAAATCAACCCCGCCGATGCGGCGGAACGCGGCATTGCCGACGGCGATTTGGTGCGGTTGGAAAATGCGCGTGGCTGGGTGATTCTGCGGGCGCGGGTGACGGATGACATTCGCGCAGGCGTGCTGGCGTCTCCCAAAGGGCGCTGGGCAAAAAACGACCCCTTCAGCACGGAAAAACGGAACATCAACCGGCTCACCGGCGACACCCTCGGCGACTTCGGCGGGCAGAGCACCTTCCACAGCACCCGCGTGTGGGTTCGCCGGGTGAACAATGAGCAATTAACAATGAGCAATTAGCAATGAACAATGAGCAATGTTGAACAGATGAGCAGGTGAGAAAGTGTGAAAGTGAGCAGGTGAGAGAGTGAGAGAGTGAGAGAGTGTGACGGTGAGACTTTGGACTTGAAACTTTGGACTGACCACTGACAACTGAAAACTGACCACTGATTGCAATCTTGAACCCTGATTGACTGACAAATTTTTTTCTGACACCGGTTTTGCGGATTATCTTCGATTATGTTATGGCAAATCTCGGTTTGATAAAAAATCCACCACAAATATGTACAAATTTTAAATGTCATTCCGGAATTTCCCGCAGGGAAATATCCGGAATCCACAGCAAAAAATAGTGGATTCCCGCTTTCGCGGGAATGACATGCGCTTCTTTTTCGATTATACACCTCGGGGTA
>JALVZI010000259.1 GCA_027022125.1 Anaerolineae bacterium
GAGTGAACCGCGTATCGAAGGGCGTTTTTCCCTGCCGATTTTCACCCTTCGATACGCCCTGCGGGCTACTCAGGATGAAAAATCGGCAAACGTCAACAGAACCTAGTTCTAGAAAAAAGGCGAACGCGGCGTAAAATACAGAAAAAACCGGAGAAGAGAAATTTATGTCGAATACACAGACACACCATTGTTTAAATTGCGCTCGCAGCGAAAAAGATGTTCCGCTGGTGAACCTGACTTTTGCCGGGCAGCCCCATTGGATTTGCACGCAATGCCTGCCCACACTCATCCACAAGCCGTATCTGCTGGCAAATAAACTCGCGGGGGCAGAAAACTTCCCCGTTACACCGGAGGATTAACCTGCAATGAGTATTCCGTTACCCAAAGAGCACGGCTCGTGGGCAATGTTTGCCATTCCGCTGGGAATTGGTGCGGTGGTGGCGGGGGTATGGCGATTGGAATTGGGTCTTTTGCTGCTGGCGGCGCTGGGCTTCTTTTTGATGCGCTATCCGCTGGCGACGCTGGTGAAAACCCGCAAACGCCCGTCGCCGGCGCGAAAGGAGTTGTGGCGCTGGGCTGTCGTTTATGCGGCGGTTGCCGCTATTCCCGGGTTGGCACTGGTGCTGGTGTACCGCTTGTGGTGGCTCGCGCCGATGGGATTTTTCGGTGCGGCATTGGTGGCATATAACCTGTGGCTCATTTCACGGCGACAGGATATGACTCTGCGCGGCGAGTTGCCGGGTATCGTCGGGCTGGCAATGGGCGCGCCAATGGCATATTATGCCGCGCGCGGCGTGCTGAACGAAACTGCGCTGGCGCTGTGGCTCATTAACGCGCTCTATTTTGGCGGTACGATATTTTATGTGAAACTGAAGGTGCGCCAGCAGCCGAAACTGTTGCCGCCGTCGCTGCCCGACCGTTTTCGGGTGGCGAAAGCCAGCTTGACATACCACACTGCCGCCCTGACGGCGGTTGTCGCGCTGACGGTGGTGGGGATTGTGCCGCCGCTGGTGCCGGTGGCATTTCTGCCGATGCTGGTAAAAGCGTGGGTGGGAGCGTGGCAGTGGCAAGACCGAAAATCGCTCAATCTGGTGCGGCTGGGCATCAGCGAAGCCGTGTTTTCCGTTACTTTTGCCGCTATTGTGATTGCCGCATTTTTGGTGTCACCCCCGCTGGCGTAAGAACAGATTTTGGTTATTGGTGATTTGCTGACCACTGACAACTAACCACCATTCGTTCATTCGCTATTCGCCCATTTTTTCAAAACTATTTTATCAAATTGAACACTATCCCGCCTGCGGCAATTGCCGCGCCGAGCAGTACCAGCACGGTTCCCCAGTTGAGTTGCGGCTTGCCGAACATTCCGGTGATTTCGCTGGCGGCGGCTTCATCGGCAGACAGCCCCATAATTGCCTGCAATTGTTTTTCAATGGCGGGGGTGCGCTGCACACCGGTTTTGCGGGCAACCAACTTGCCGTGATTGAAAAACAGCAGGGTGGGAATGCCCATAATTTTGTACTGTTTCACCAAATCCGGGTTTTCATCCGAATTGAGTTTCAGAAAGCGGGCTTGCTCGCCGTATTTTTCGGCGACGGCGGCAAAATGCGGTTCCATCGCTTTGCACGGATGACACCATTCCGCCCAAACATCAACTACCACCGGCTTCGGCGATGCCATTACTTTTTTTGAGAACGATTGTGTGTTGACGGTTTCTATCATAACTTCTGCCCTTTATGCAAAAAATTTGCAGAGACGCGCAATTTGCACGCCTCTGCTGTTATAAACGGGAAAATGTTGCAGTGGTTTTTTCGCTTATTTTTTGGTTGAAAAGCCGAACAATCCGTATACCGGGCAATAGCCCAAAATACCGGTCAGCAGCGACACAAACCCAATGATACCCACGATGATACCGGCAGTGCCGCCCATAGCCCAAAAGCCCACTGCAATTAAAATCAATCCGACGATAACACGAATGATGCGATCTACATTATTTTCGTTGCCCTTCATAACTTCCTCCGTTATGTGTGAATGTTTATTTGCCTTTTAGACGGAGAATCTGGCGAAAGGTTACAAAATTCAATCGCAATTTTCCGGTTTACTCAAAAATGCCCGTTCCAGCCGTTGAAACATCTTTTCGCGGTGGACAGGTTTCATTGTTACCTGCCCGTGCTGGCGATAGAGCAGCAGCGTTTTTTGAGTGGTATTCAGCACCACACGACAGTTATGGCACGTTGCCAAATGCTCTTCGGCTTCTTTGGTCAGCGCTTCATCAAGATTGTGGTCAATATAATCCGATAAATATGAAATCAGTTCTTCACACTGCATAAATCCTCCCACCTATGGCGTGGTACGTTCCTGAAAATACGCCGAAAGCAACTCTCGCAATTGCAGCCGGGCACGGTGCAATTGAACCTTTACCGCGCCGGGGCTGGTGTTCAGCACGGTGGCGGTTTCGGCGGTGGACAGCCCGTCAATTTCGCGCAGAATGAAGGTTGATTGCAATTTCAGGGGCAACTGGCTGATGGCTTCGGCGAGAACGCGGTTTTTTTCGGCAGCGGAAAAATGTGTTTCGGGCGCGTGCGTCCAATCCAGAAAAATGGCAGGCATATAACTGTCGTCATCCTGAAAATCATCTGCCAATGGCGCATGCGGGCGTTTGCGGCGCAGGCGGTCAAGACTGGCGTTATATGCGACACGGTAAAGCCACGTTCCCAGTGTGGAACGGGCTTCAAAATCATCGAGATTTTCTATCAGTTTCAAAAATGTATCTTGAACCACGCCTTCCGCATCAGATTCATCATTTAAAATACCAAATGCCACCCGATAGAGTTTGTCGGAATACCGCTCGAACAATTCGGCGAAAGATTTTGAGTCGCGGTTTTTCAGCGCCGGCAGTAATGTCCGGTCATCTGCCATTGGGTATCCTCTCGTTTAGTCGAAAAATAGGCAGTTAGCCTAACTTTTGCGCAATCAGGGGCAGAATCATCAAAAAGTAGATGAAACGGTAAGATTTTCTCAAATAGAACTAAATGAAACTTTTGAAAAGGGTGCTGGAATGACAAAAAACTATCAGTAATTTTATATGATGTCATTCCCGCCTGTACCCTGCGGGTGCGAAAGCGGGAATCCACGATATTTTGCTA
>JALVZI010000260.1 GCA_027022125.1 Anaerolineae bacterium
ATCGAACACCTGTCAAATCTCAAACTGCGTAAGGTGAGAAAGTAACTTGATACAATGAGCGTATCTCGAAAATACATCTTTGGTCGAAAACTAATTGGACATTACTTGTGCTGATATATTCCGACAAACGCTCATTTTAATGTAATGAAATTCACCGCAAAGGGGGTGGTCGCTGCACAAAACAGATGCAATTGATTTTTGATTTGTAAACAATTTTCAAAGATGAAAATCTTGGGGAGGAAAAATGAAACGTATTATTTTGTTAATTGCTTTACTTGTTACTCTGGTTCTCAGTGCGGCATGTGGCGGCAAAACCGCTGACACATCCGGCGGCAGTAGCAGTTCGTCGGGTGGCGCAACAAAAACCGTGGTTATCGGTTATACCGCTTCGAAAACCGGCAAGTACGAAGTTTCGTCGCGCGGGCAAACCCGTGGGTTCGAATTGTGGCTTGAACAGGTTAACAAAGACGGTATCAAATTGTCCAACGGCACAGTCGTAAAATTTGAAGCAAAAACCTACGATGACGAAAGCGCCAAAGAACGTGTGCAGTTGCTGTACACCCAGTTAATTGACCAAGACAAAGCAGACTTTATGATTAGCCCGTACAGTAGCGGGTTAACCGACGCCGCTGCCGTGATTGCCGAACAAAAAGGCAAAGTGATGATTACCACCGGCGCGGCTTCGGATGCCACCTACAAAAAAGGTCTCACCTCTATTTTCCAACTGTACACACCCTCCAGCCGGTATCTCACCGGGGCGGTTGACCTGCTGGCAAATGTTGACCCCAATGCCAAAAAAATCGCTATTGTGTATGAAAATGCGAAATTTGCGACGGGCGTAGCCGAAGCCGCCAAAGCCTATGCGGAAAGCAAAGGTTATGATGTGGTGCTGTTTGAAGGCTACGACGGCGAAACCACCGACTTTGCACCCTTCATCAACAAAATTACTGCAGCCAAACCCGACGCCATTATGGGTGGCGGTCACTTTAACGATGGCAGCACTTTTGCCCGCCAGTTGTTTGAAAAAGGCGCCGACCCCAAAATGCTGGCGTTGCTGGTTGCCCCGCCGGAATTGAAATTCGCCGATTTGGGCGATGCCGCAGTGGGCGTGATTGGTCCCAGCCAGTGGGAACCGAAAGCCAATTACAGCGAAGCCTCTGCCAAAAAAGCGGGTCTGGATTGGTTTGGTCCTTCGGTGAGCGATTTTACCGCTGCCTACAAAGCCAAATACAACGAAGAACCGGGCTACCATGCCGCCGGCGGATACGCCGCAGGTTTGATGCTGCAATACGCCATCCAAAAAGCCGATTCGGTTGACCCGGAAAAAGTGAAAGAAGCCCTGAACAACCTCGACGTGATGATTTTCTTCGGGCACATCAAATTCGACAACACCCCCGATGCCCACGGCTTGCAAGTTGCTCACGACATGGTTTATGTCCAATGGCAAAAAGACAGCAGCGGCAACTTGGTTAAAGAAGTTGTCTGGCCCCTGGAAGGCAAATCTGCTGACCCAATCTATCCGTTGGCAAAATAGTTAAACGAAACAAATAGCATTGCGGGGGCAATTGGCGCGTACCTGTGCCGATTGTTCCCGCAAAATATAGGAGTTAACTTATGGACCATCTTGTTGCTTCTTTAGCCGATGGCCTATTATTGGGGTTTGTCTACGGGTTGGCGGCAATGGGGTTAACCCTCATTTTCGGGGTGATGGATGTCATCAATTTGGCGCACGGACCGCTCATCGCGTTAGGTATGTTTGGCTTGCTGTTGTTTGCCGGTGCAAATGGACTGGGGTTGCACCCGTATGTCGCGCTGATGCTGGTGGCAATAGTCGGCTTAATTTTTGGGGTGATTATCTATTATATTGCCGTGCGCCGCGTGCTCGATGCGCCCCATCTTTCCTCGCTATTGGCAACCTTTTCCATCAATATGATGATAATTGGGGTTGGCACGGCTGTGTTCACCACGTCTCCGCAGAATGTTGAATTTTCTCTCGGCAGCCTTCAACTTGGCTCGGTGACGCTGCTGGGAACGCGATTGGTGGCGGCGCTGATAGCGCTGTTTGTCACGGCGATGCTCTACCTGTTTCTATATCGAACGCCGCCCGGAAAAGCAATCCGCGCGGTTGCCAACAACCGCGCCGCGGCAGAGTTGATGGGCATCCCGTCTGACCAAACGCTGGCGCTCAGTTTTGGCATCGGCGCCATGCTGGCGATGCTTTCCGGCGGGTTGATTGCCACTTTCTTCTCGTTCAGCATTCTTTCCGGTAGCGTTTACGAATTGAAAAGTTTTGTGATTGTGGTTTTGGGCGGTTTGGGCAACCCGACCGGCGCACTGCTGGGTGGGTTGATTTTAGGCGCGCTGGAAGGCATTGTACCGACGTTTATGCCCGTCAGTTGGGTTCCGGTTATTGAATTTGTGCTTTTTGTAGTCATCCTGCTGGTTCGCCCCAGCGGCTTGTTGGGAGAACGTTGATATGAATAGCTGGAAATATCCTGCTTTTTGGATTGCGCTGCTGTTGGTTATCATCGGCGGATTGCTCCCGGTAATCACCGGTTCCAACATTATGCGCGAAAATATGTTCCTGATTTTGCTGTCGGTGGCGTTGGCATCCAGTTTGAACATTTTGCTGGGTTATGCCGGGTATGTCAGTTTTGGACATATTGTATTCTTTGGGGTAGGGGGGTACATCGGTTTTTATTTGCTGGCGGTGCAAAATACGCCGCTGTGGCTGGCGATTATCGCCGGCGGTATTGCCTCGGCGGTGCTGGCGTGGCTGCTGGGCGCGGCGATACTCCGTTTGCGCGGCGCATACTTTGCGCTGGCAACCATCGGCGTTAACGAAGCGGTGCGCACCTTCATCAACAATTTTGGTCCGCTCGGTGGTCCCATCGGGATGGAGGTGAATTTTTCCATCTACCGGCAATATGGCGGCGCGGCAACCATGCAGTGGACAACGTATTGGATAGTGTTGGGATTGACCATCGCTGCAATTGTGCTGAGTTATGCCGTGAAGTTCTCTCGGTTCGGGCTGGGGCTGATGGCAATCCGCGAGGATGAAGATGCCGCCATGGTGATGGGGGTTCGCACCCCCAGCGCCAAAACGATGGCATATGTGCTTTCAGCGATTATCCCCGGTATGATGGGGGTCATCTTCTTTTTCCGCAACAGCAGTATTGAGCCGCACGAAGCCTTCCGGCTGACCCGTTCCATCGAAATGATTGTGATGGTGATGTTGGGCGGGCAAGGCACAGTGCAGGGTCCGCTGGTTGGTGCGGCACTGTACGAAGCCATCCGCAGTTTCTTGCTGACCAGTCCGCTATTCAAAGACTTGCAATTGGCATTTGCCGGGTTACTATTGCTGCTGATTATCTTGTTTGTCCCCTCTGGGGTTGTTGGCTGGTTGCGCAGTCGGTATAGAAAACTTTGGAGGGTGTTAGAATGATGGCACAAGTAGAAAATATTCTGCAGGTAAAAGGTGTCACCAAACGCTTTGGCGGACTGACCGCAGTGAACAACGTCACATTCGACCTGCCGCGCGGGCAAATTTTGGGGCTGATTGGTCCCAACGGCGCCGGAAAAACCACGCTGTTCAATGTTATCAACGGCGTGTATGCCCCCACCGAAGGGCACGTCATCTTTAAAGGAACCGACATCAGTGGTTGGCAACCGTATGACGTGGTGAAATTGGGATTGGCGCGCACTCACCAAATTGTTCGTCCGCTGAACGATTTGACCGTGCTGGAAAATGTGATGGCTGGCGCGTGTTACGGGCACGAGAACCGTCCGCTGAAAGAGGCGCAGGTTATCGCCGATGAAGTAATGGAATTTTTGGGGTTGGCAGAACGCCGCGATATGCTTGCCGGCAGTTTGAATGTCGCGCAGAAAAAACGGCTGGAAATGGCGCGCGCGCTGGCTTCGCGCCCGTATATGATGTTGCTGGACGAAGTGCTTGCCGGATTGAACCCCACCGAAATTGCCGAAATGGTCGAAGTGGTGCTGAAAATCCGCGAGCAGGGCGTAACCATCCTCATCATCGAACACGTTATGCACGCTCTGATGAACGTATCCGACCGCGTTATTGTGCTGGATTACGGGCAACTCATCGCCGAAGGCTCGCCGGAAGAAATTGCCAACAACCCGAAAGTGATTGAAGCCTATCTCGGCGACCCGGATTTGGCGAAACGACTTATGGAAAACGCTGATGGAGACTAACCGATGACTGTATTAGATGTTAATGGAATTGCATCCGGTTATGGCGAAGTGCAAATTTTGTGGAACACGTCCATAAAACTGGAAAAAGGAAAACTCACGTCGCTGGTTGGCTCTAATGGCGTTGGCAAAACCACGCTATTGCGCACCGTCATGGGGCTGATAAAACCGTGGCAGGGTTCGGTAACGTTCAACGGCAAAGACATCACCCGTATGTCGCCGCACGCCAAAGCCGCCAACGGCATCGTGCTGGTTCCGGAAGGGCGACAACTGTTCACCGATATGAGCGTGTACGAAAATTTGGAAATGGGCGCGTTCACCAAACGGGCAAAAGCACGCTTCGATGAAAATTTGGAAAAAGTGTACGAAATGTTCCCCCGCCTGAAAGAACGCGCCGACCAGAAAACCGGCACGTTATCTGGCGGCGAGCAGCAAATGGTGGCTGTGGGGCGCGGGTTGATGGCTGACCCGGAAGTGCTGATGATTGACGAACTTTCGCTGGGGCTGGCGCCGTTTTTGGTGCTAGACCTGTTTGAAATTTTGCGTCGCCTGCGAAAAGAAGGGCTGACCATGCTGCTGGTTGAGCAGAACGTCCAAATGGCGCTGGCGGTCAGCGATTACGCCTACGTGCTCGCCGATGGCAAAGTGGAAATCGAAGGTCCATCGCGGGAAGTTGCCGCCAACCCCAAAGTCAGAGAGGCATATTTGGGGATTTGATTGTCGCAACAACCAAAAACGTCCATCGCCCACAATTGTGGTGCCGGATGGACGTTTTTTTATTTAAATGGTATAACTGTGTAACCTTTTTGCGGATATTGCATCTAACAAATTGGGCAAGCATTCAACTGCCGATAGGTGCGGCAAAGTAACCCGAAATAAAAAAGGAGGCAAATTTATGGGATTACTCAGAGACGAAGATCGTCAACATTTAATGAAAGAGTTTGAATCGTTAAAAGACCCGGTAAAACTGGTCGTTTTTACCCAAGATTTTGAATGTCAGTATTGTAAAGAAACGCGGATGATTTCTGAAGAAGTGGCAGACTTGTCCGACAAAATTTCGGTGGAAGTGTACGATTTTGTGCAGGATAAAGAAATCGCCGAAACATACAATATCGACAAAATTCCTGCCACAGTCATTATGCGTGGCGGCGACAACCCCAAAGATTTCAACATTCGCTATTATGGTATTCCTTCCGGTTACGAATTCAGTTCGGTAATCGAAGATATTATGATGATTTCCAGCGGCGAATCGGGTTTGTCGGCGGCTACCAAAGACTTTTTGGCAAACCTGTCGGAACCGCTGCACCTGCAGGTGTATGTCACCCCCACTTGACCGTACTGTCCCCGGGCGGTTCGCCTGGCTCACCAAATGGCGCTGGAAAGCGACAAAGTACGCGGTGATATGGTAGAGGCAATTGAATTCCCGCACTTATCGAACAAATATCAAGTGCAGGGCGTGCCTCGTACGGTTATCAACGAAGTTGGCTTCCTTGAAGGGGCTGCACCTGAACAAATGCTTGTTGCCAAAATTAAAGAGGTTGTTGGTTAGCAGGAGGAAGATATGGCAAAAAGACCGGAACGCAAAAAACAACCCAGAGTCATCGTTTTCTCGACACCCACTTGCAAATTTTGCAATGCCGCCAAGCGATACTTTCGCCAAAAAGGCGTGCGCTTCCGCGATGTAGATGTCTCGCGCGACCCCGCCGCCGCCCGCGATATGCAGCGTCGCAGCGGACAAATGGGTGTACCGGTCATTGATATTGGCGGACGGATTATCGTCGGTTTCGACCGTCAAAAAATAGACCAATTACTTGGCTTATAATCAAAGTTTGTGTATAATTTGGCGGTGGGAAATTAGCACTCTTTGCCAAAGAGTGCTAAAATATCTCCACAAAATTGAACGATAGTTTTTAAACACACAAAAATTGATGGAGGTAAAACTATGACGAACATTGAACCACTAGGTGCCAGAATTTTGGTAAAAGTTGTCGAACAAGAAGCAAAAACCAGCAGTGGGATTCTGTTGCCCGAATCCGCCAAAGAAAAACCGCAAGAAGGTATCGTCGAAGCCCTCGGTAGCGAAGAAGATTTGATGACCGACCTGAAAGTTGGCGACAAAGTGCTTTTTGCCAAATACAGCGGTACCGAAATTAAACAGGGTGATGACACCTACCTCATCCTGAATGAAGATGACATTTTGGCGCGCCTGAGCTAACTCCGCCAAACGTCATTATTTAACAAACAACGCAGGGGCGGACTTTATGTTCGTCCCTGTTTTTTGACTGTTGATTTATGAAAAACAAACTCCCCTTTGCACAAAAATTGAAACAGACGCTCAAAGAAAACTGGTTTTTGCTGCTCTTTTTGGGGGTAATTATCGGCGCGTTTGTGATGTTCCACACCACCCCGACCGCCGTCGCCTCTACCGCCGAGTTGAACGCCACCCTCTCTGATGGGCAACCGACCGTCATCGAGTTTTACTCGAACTTTTGAAGTGCCTGCGTCATCGCAAAACCCATCGTGGATGGGTTGGAACGAGATTTAATCGGCAAAGCCGATGTGCTGCGGCTGGATGTGCTTTCGCCCATCGGGCGCGAAACCGCCGTCCGTTTTGGCGTGCGCGGCACCCCCACGCTGATACTGGTTGACGGGCGCGGCGTGCCGGTGCTCACCCAAGTGGGGGTCATTCGCCCCTCTGCCATCAAAAAAAATGTAGATGCGCTGCTTTCTCAATAGCGGCGACCGTTGAGGCTCAATGGAAACCACATCAACCACCATCGAACAATTTGAAAAAGATAGTGCCCGCTATTACCGCCGAAATTTCATCGCGGGGTTGGTACACGGCATTTTCTTTCAAATGGCATCTGCTTTTGGCAACATTAATACTGTGCTGCCGGCGTTTGTTACCCTGCTCACCCCGTCGAGCATTGCCGTGGGGTTGATGGCAACCGTCCAAAGCGTGGGAACTATCATCCCCCAAATTTTTACCGCCTACCTGCTGGAAGACCGTCCCCGCAAAAAACCGTATCTGCTGGGCGCAATCACCATCCGCTGGGTATCGTGGGGGGTGCTGGCGTGGCTCACATACCGGTATGGCGCTACCAACCCGATGCTGGTGCTGGCGGTGCTCATCGCGCTGTTCGGGTTATTTTCGCTGGCAGGGGGCGTCGGTACGGTGGTGTATGCCGATATTTTTGCTCGCGCCATCCCCGCCGAGCGGCGCGGGCGATTCACCGGCGCGCGGCAAATTGGCGGGTTTGCACTGGCGATTCTCGCCGGGGGGATTGTGAAATTCATTTTGGGGAACGAAACCGCATACCCCTTCCCCCTCAATTACACCATCATCTTCTCGCTCAGCGCCATCACGCTGGCGGTCGCGTTTATCGGATTCGCGCTCATCCGCGAGCCGGTTTATCCCGTAAAACGGAATAATACCTCGCTGAAATCGCTGTGGCGGCAATCAAAAAGTTTGGTCACGGGCAATCGAAATTTCCAAATCCTGCTGGTGTCTCAATTCATTATGAATTTGGCAGTGGGCATGGCGCCATTTTTCGTGGTTCACGCCCGCCGGTCATTTGTCAGCAATGCCGGTATCGTGGGGATTTTCCTGTCGGCGCAAATGGCGGGTGCGGCGCTGTCGAACATTCTGTGGGGGTGGATGGCGGATCGTTTTGGCAACAAATCGGTGATTGTGGGGTCGCTGCTCAGCGGGGCGATTGCCACCGCGTTTGCCCTGGTATTGCCGCAGTTGCTGCCGCTGGCATACAGCGTGGTTTTCGTGCTGGTGGGGGCGATGCTCAGCGGTATGCGCATCGGGTACAGCAATTTTATTCTGGAAATGGCATCCACACCCATCCGCGCGAATTGTGTCGCGCTGAAAAACACGCTGCTGGCGCCGGCGGCGCTGTTCCCGCTGGTGGTTGGCTCGCTGATAACCGTATTTTCGTTTGAAATGGTTTTCGGCGCAACGATGATACTGCTGCTGGTCGGGGCGTGGTTTTCGCTGCGGTTGATTGACCCGCGCCACAATCCGGCGGGTGAATGCGCATAAAAGCGAAAAAGACGTAAGGGCGTTTTTAGTAGAGACGCCCAATTTGGGCATTTCTACTTTTATTGCAAAATATAATCGGCTGCGTAAAATGTATGGCGCAGTACGCTGTGACCGGTACGGTGACAGACACTTTCCATTTTGGAGGTTTTTATGAAAATTGCATTTCCCACAAATAACGGTAAACGGATAAATGCCCATTTTGGGTATGCCACTCACTATTTGGTGGTGACGGTGGAAGATGGGGCGGAAGTTGCCCGCGAAATGCGCGAAAAAGACTCGCACGCGGGAAAACACGATGACCACCAGCACAACGGCAACGGGCACGGACACGGACATGGACACAATCACGGCGGTATGGTCGCACCGCTTGCCGATTGCGATGTGCTGGTGGTCGGTGGTATCGGCGCACCGGCGGCGCGCGCCGTGCAGAGTATGGGTGTAAAAGTTGTGCCCACAAATATCAGCAATATTGATTCCGCGTTGCAGGCGTTTTTGGCGGGCGAATTGCCGATTGACCCCGGAGCCATCCACAATCATGGACACCATCATTAAATCGGGGCGATTGCGATGAGCCGAGCGAAAACATCCAAAAAACAGAATCGCCCGTCGCGGCAGTGGTTGTACATAAACATTGCCGTTGCGGGATTGCTGATTGTGATTGCCGGTATCGGGCTGGTATGGGCGGGCAAACCGTCGGCGACGGCGGCAATTCCCCAGCCGACCGCGCAGCCATCGGGAGAAATCGCCCCCGATTTCACACTGGAAACGCTGGACGGCGAAACCGTCAGCCTGAGCGATTTTCGCGGCAAAGTGGTGATGGTCAACTTTTGGGCGAGTTGGTGTCCGCCGTGCGTGGCGGAATTGCCCACCATTTACCAATTTTACCAATCGCACCAAGCCGATGGATTTGTGGTGCTGGCGGTCAACGCGCAGGAAAATCGCGGCACGGTGAGCGAGTTTATCAACCGGAACGGATACACCTTCCCCGTGCTGCTCGACCCGGATTCGGTGGCGGCGGATGAATATGGCATCCGCGCCCTGCCAACCAGTTTCTTTCTGGATAAAAACGGCGAAATTCAGTATGTCCATCGCGGCGAAATTGATACCGCCACCCTGAAAAAAGTGGTCGAACCGCTGCTGTGAGCCGCTCGGTTCGGGATGAAATTTTCGGTTCACAGATGGACACAGATTTTCACGGAAAGAATCAATGTAACTATTCAGCATAGTGCATCGTCCAACCTTAATTGTCGGGTTGTTGCCCGTGAAAAAATTAAACCACAGAGGCGCAGAGAAACAGAGAAAAATAAGGTTTGAGAGCCGACTATATAGCAGAATTCGTAATTTTTGATGAAATTTTGAACCGAAACTCAAAAATTTTTAAATTCTCCACGTCTCTGTGCCTCTGTGGTGAAAATTTTCAGATGATCTATTACAGACGGCATAATCCTACTTTTTAGATTGGATGATGCAATAGATTAATATGGAACACAGATGACGCAGATAACACGGATGGTCACGGATTTTTTCTGTGTTTTATCTCACCGCAGTGGCATTTTCGTATAGACGCCCAATTTGGGCGTCTATACAAAGCATTGAACTCGGCAAGGATTTGATTTCCTCCTGCAAGCCTAAATACAGAAGTGGGCGTAGGGGCGGCTCGCGAGCCACCCCTACGGATTTTAACGCGAACCGACCGATTCTTTTGGCTTCATAGGTGTACGCTGCAGCGTGCCCCTACGTTTTTCCACCCCCCCTGAATAGATACGAATCAAAATCAATAGATCTCTTGCAAAAGTGCCAAATTTGGTTTGAGATTGTTTTGTAAAGCTATGAAAGGTGATTTTTTGCTATATTTTCTCTGATGTCATTCCCGCGAAAGCGGGAATCCATCGTTTTATTCTGGATACCGG
>JALVZI010000261.1 GCA_027022125.1 Anaerolineae bacterium
CCGATACACCCGCCATTCAGGGCGGCGCCGTGCCGGAGCAGCCCACCGCCACAGCAACCATCGCGCCCAGCCAAACCGAACCGGCGGTACTGCAACCCATCGCCCCCACCGAACCGACCGTCGCCCCGGCGGCAACTGTCGCCGCAGAACCCGCACCCGCCGGCGGCAAAGTGGTCAATCAGGTAAAACTGGTTGACACCATCGTTAAATGGCTGGCTTATGGCTGGATGTGTTTCGGCGCGATGGCGCTGGTGTTGGTTGCCGGATTTTTCGCCTATATTCACAATCGCGGCAAAAAATTAAACCGCGAATGAACGAATCTGCGAATGGGCGAATGAGCGAATTTGCAGTCCACAGATAAACACAGATGGACACAGATTTTAAATGTTATTTTTAAGCGTTCAGCGTGTGGTTGTATTTTGAACATAACTATTTGTCTGAAACCGTAGAGACGCCCAAATTGGGCGTCTCTACGAAAACGCTGCCACAGTGAGATAAAATACAGAAAAATCTGTGTTCATCTGTGGACTATATCCGTGTTCTATTTTTGACTTGGCGGCGCACCGGCGCGAACACTGCCGGTCGCCCAAACCATCACGTTTCACGCATCACGCAAGTTGTTGGCAAAAACGTAAAATTTACCACAGTGATTTCGGTATCAATGAACCATGCCGCCATTCGTAACTCGTAACTCGGAATTCGCTATTTGAAATGATGACTGAAACCCGCCCAACCGCAAAACGCTCGTTTCCCGCCGGATTGCTGGCGGCGCTGTTGCTGATTGCGTTTGCCGTGCGGGTTTTTCATCTCGATTTTCAGAGTCTGTGGCGCGATGAAGTGGATGCCATCCGCTTTTCCGGCGGCACGTTACCCCAATTATTGCACGATTTGACCCGCGCCGGGCATAATGGTCCGCTATATTTCGCTATTTTGCACCTCTGGCGGCGCTCAACCGGCGACAGCGAATTTGCCCTGCGCTATCTGTCGGTGCTCGGCGGCACACTGATGGTAGCGCTGACATACGCCACCGGGCGCGCCCTGCGACTGAAAAAATCGGCGGCGCTGACCACCACCGCGCTCATCGCCACTGCGCCATACCTCCTCTGGTATTCTCAAGAAGCAAAAATGTACAGTTGGCTGGCAAGTTTGGTACTGCTGGCAATTTTCGCCTTTGAGCGCGCCATACACCGCGAAAAATCGGCGGGATGGTGGGCGCTGTTCATTCTCACCACCAGCCTGACTTTTTACACCCACATTCTTTCGCCGCTGATGGTGGGCGTGTATGGCGCATGGGCGCTCACCGACCGGCGGCTCGCTCGCCGAAAATGGCGCGGATTGCTCCTTTCGCTGGCGATGTTCACCCTGCCATACCTGCCACTGCTGCGCTGGCAACTCCCCCTGCTGAAAAACGGTTTTCAATCGGGACACCCGTTTTATCCCCTGCCGAAAATGGTCGGTCTGCTGCTGCATTTTTACAGTGTGGGCATCCTCCGCTGGGGATGGGCAAACGCGCTTATCGGGGTAATGCTGGCGCTGGCGCTGACCGGGTTGCTGCTGCCGACCGCCCCGGTTCGGCTGCGGGCGAAACTGGCGCTGTGGTGGCTACTGCCGGTAGCGGCAGTCTATCTCATCTCGCTGCGGGTGACGGTTTTTGAAGACCGCTATCTCATTTACATTCTACCGGCGTTCTTCTTCTCGGTGGGACTGGGCATTGTGTGGCTGGCGGAAAAAACGCGCGGCTGGGGCTGGGGATTGCTCGCCGTGCTGTTGGCGTTCAATCTGTGGCACAGCTACCGGCAGGAAAACACCATCATCAAAGCCGATTTTCGCGCCGCCGCCGAATATATCCGCCGCGCCGAAACCGCTCCGCAACCGGCGCCACCCCTCCCCCGCCCTGCCCCGCTGCCCGATATGCCCTTCCGCATTTACCTGCCGCTGGTGGAAAACCATCCACTGCCGGTGGTGATGCTGCAAATGCCGTATCTGCAATACACCTTCGACTATTATTTCGAGCCGCCATTCAAAAAATTGGACGGTCTGTGGACAAACGACGGGCGCTCGGCGGCAGAAGTGGGCGCAGAAATGACGCAACTCACCAAAGGTGTGTCATCTCTGTGGCTGGTGATCGCCGAAGAAGACCAGTGGGACAACCGTCATTTGGTTCGCCAATGGCTGAACGAGCACGCCACATTACAGGACAAACAATTTTTTGTCGGCGTGAGCGTTTATCGGTATAATTTGCGGCAATAACTTTTATGAAACGTGATGCGTGAAACGTGAAACTTGCAACCCTGCTACCCTGCAACTTTGAACTTTGAACTTGAAACATTGAACTTGAATCCTGAGGTGCTTCGATGGCTACATACGCCGGACAATATCTGCAAATTGATTTAACCGCCAAAAGTTGGAAAACAGTACCCATCTCCGATGCCGATGTGCAAAAATGGCTGCTCGGTTCGGGATTTGCGGCAAAATTATTTTACGATGAAATGGATGCCGGACTGGACGCGCTCGACCCCGCCAGCCCGCTGTTAGTGTTCAACGGGGTGCTGACCGGCACATTTGCCCCCACCGCCGCACGCAGTTCATGGTGCGGGCGGTCGCCGCTGACGGGTATTTGGAACGAAGCCAATTTGGGCGGTCACTGGGGCGCGGAATTACGTTTTGCCGGATATGACGGGCTGGTCATCACCGGGCGCGCCGAAAAACCGGTGTATCTGTGGATAAACGGCATCACCGGCGAAATTGAATTGCGGGATGCGGGGCACGTGTGGGGCAAAGATTATTTCGTCGCCGCCGACACCCTGCTCGCCGAAACGGATGCGCGGGCGCAGGTGGCGGGCATCGGGCAGGCGGGCGAAAATCTGGTGAAAATTTCCGGCGTGATGAGCGGCGCTTCCGATTATGTGCGCACGGCGGCACGCGGCGGGATGGGCGCGGTGCTGGGCAGCAAAAACCTGAAAGCCATCGTGGTGCGCGGCAAAAATCGCCCGCAATATACCGACAAAACCGCTTTCCGCACGGAAGTGAAAACGCAAAACGCCCATCTGAAAACCGTGCCGCCCACCCGCGCGCTCAGCGAGTTGGGAACCGCCGGTGGCACGGAAGGCGCTGAATTGTAC
>JALVZI010000262.1 GCA_027022125.1 Anaerolineae bacterium
GTACAGCGATTTACCGCTGAAAAACTGGTCGGCGGGCAGTTGGGAAGCCGTCATCCGCGTGGGCGGTTCGGCGCTGTACGATAATTACAAAGTGAAAGACACATTTTGTTTCGCTTGCCCCATCGGCTGCGGCAAAGAGGTAGAAAATCCCAACGGCAAATATGCCGCCCCGCGCGGCGAAGGCGTGGAATATGAAACCATCGCCGGGTTCGGCGGAATGACGCAGGTGGACGACATCGAGGCGGTTATTTTGGCAAATTCGCTGTGCAACCGCTACGGGTTGGACACAATTTCCGCCTCATCGGTCATCGCTTTCGGTATGGAAGCGTTTGAACGGGGCATCATCGGCACGGAAGAAACCGGCGGGCTGGCATTGACATTCGGTAATGCCGATGCGATGGTGGCAATGGTGGAAAAAATCGCCCTGCGACAAGACATCGGCGACACGTTGGCGGAGGGTGTGCGCGCCGCCGCCGACAAACTGGGCAACGGCGCGGCAGATTTCGCCGTGCATGTCAAAGGGATGGAAGTGCCATACCATGACCCGCGTGCATTCACCAGCATGGCGGTTAATTATGCCACCGCCAATCGGGGCGCGTGCCATCTGGAATCGCTATCGTATTGGAACGGGTATGGCGTCCCCCTGCCGGGGCTTGGCTATACCGACATCGTTCCGGCGCACGAATCAACACCGGCGCAGGCAAAACTTGCGTATGACTACCAAAATTATGTCAGCGTTTACAATCCGCTGGGATTGTGCAAATTTATCGTGAAAGGGCATTTGGGTCCGGAAACCATCGTGAAATTCCTGCGTGATGCGCTCGGCTGGGAATGGGACACCGCCGACCTGCTGACGGTCGGCGAGCGGCTATTCCAACTGAAACGGCTCATCAACCGGCGATATGGTATCTCTGCCGCCGATGACGTGCTGCCGCCGCGCTTGCAGTCTGAACCCCGCCCCGATGGTCACGCTGCCGGGGTTCTGCCGCAGATGGATGTGATGCTGCCGGAATACTATCGGCTGCGCGGCTGGGACAAAACCGGCGCACCCACCCCCGAACGGCTGCAACAGGTCGGGATTGCAGGGTAGCAATCAGCGGTCAGCGATTAGCGGTCAGCGGTCAGTCCCAAATTTCAAGTCCAAAGTCCAAAGTCGGGTTGCAGGGTGGCAGGGTTGCAAATTCTATCCATTCGCTATTCGCAGATTCGCCCCTACTTTGCCAAATTTCATCGAAAGTGCTACACTTTACAGCAAATGCCCCCGTAGCTCAGTGGATAGAGCACCGGCCTCCGGAGCCGGGAGCCCGCGTTCGAATCGCGGCGGGGGTACACTGCGCCAGAGTCCGCCTCTGGCGTTTTTTGTTGAATTTTTCATCGCAACCATAGATCAAATAGAACACAGATAACACAGATGGTGCGGATGAACACAGATTTGTTATTTCCATAAAAATCTCTGTGAACTCTGTGAAAACTCTGTGATTCTCAGTGTTTCATTGGACACACTGAATAGATACCATCGGAGAACGTTTATGGCTATCAAATTGAATTCCACCCGTTTGCTGGAAAAGCGAAAAATTCCGTTTACCGTTCACCAATTCCCCGATACCATTCACGATGCGGAAAAAGTGGCGGAGGCGGTGGGAAAATCGCCGGAGATGGTTTATAAAACGCTGGTGGTGCTGAAAAACACGCCTCGCAGCAAACCGATGCTGGTGATGATTGCCGCACCCCGCCGGTTGAATTTGAAAAAGGTTGCCAAAGCCGTCGGTGAAAAAAAGGTGCGGATGGCAACTCACGCGGAAGCGGAGAAATTGACCGGGCTGAAAGTCGGCGGCATCGGTGCGCTGGCGCTGCTCAATCGCGGGTTTGAGATGTTCATCGACACCCCGGCGCAGTCGCTGGAAACGGTGCTGGTCAGCGCGGGCAAACGCGGAGTAAATATCGAATTGCCGGTAGAAAATCTCGTTTTGTTAACCGGAGCCAAGTGGATTGACGCTTCGGACGAGACGTGAGTCGCCACACCCGCTACCCGAATCGCAATGGAAGGTTTGGGGAATCGCACGAGTCGGTTTCAGCGGGGAATGAATCAATCTGCGCCGTTTTGCGCCCCCTCCACGGGAAACGTCTGTGCCGCACCGCCATATTCCTCCACCCCTGAATCGGGTTGAGTCGGATTCACGGCAGGAACATTTTCGGCAGAAAAAACGTCACCGGAATGAAAAGGAGGTGACGGGTTATGAAAAAATTCATCACGTTGATATTGATACTTTTTTGGGCGACCGCGTGTGGCAACATTCAACCCACTGCCGCGCAAAGTGAAATTTCACCAATGGAGATATTGTCGCCTGCCGCCACGCCGACCCGGATAGTTACCCCCACTGCAAAAGCACTGTCAATAACCGTTCAACAAATACCGGTTCAACCGGATATTGTAAATCGAGCCAGAACCGATTTAGCCCAACGGCTGGGAATTTCGGTGGATGAAATTGAAGTAGCGTCAACAACCGTTGATGAGTTTCCGGGCAACAATTTCGGCTGTCTTGACCGGTTCAAACAGAACGGCACACTTTTCGGCAAACAGAGTCAACCAGAAAGCGGTGTTTCACCAGCGTTGGTCACCGCCACAGAAGTTGTGCTGGATGTACCGAGTCACGCCACGCGATATATCTATCGCGGCAAAGGCACGCAGGTGGTTTTCTGTTTTGAGAAGGGGTATTAATCGGGTGTAACGCGCAGCGCCAATAGCCTCAGGTTGCAAGTTCAAAGTTCAATGTTTCGGGTTTCAAGTTTCAAGTCCAAAGTCACATATCACGTTTCATGAGCGTTGTGGGCAAAAGCGCAATCTTTGTAAAGATGATTTGGCGGCAATGAACCATGTCCAAACAACAAATTACTTTTCCACCAGCGGCACGTATATCCGAATGCTAGGGAGTAATGCTTGTGCCGTGCGTCGGTTGTTTGCTGTGTTCCAATCAAGGTAGGGCAAGTGTGCCGGGTTCACTGTGGCGGTGAAAAGATAGTAGCCGGTGCCGGTTATTCCCCAAATGTCAGAAAGTTGCCACGGTTGGTTAATTGCCAGCGGCGGGATAGTGTATGTGCGGGAGTATAAAATTGCACCCGTGCTTTTTCGTCCCTGCAATTGCAGCGCAGTAGCGGTGGATGTCCAATTGCCGGTGTTGCGCACGGTAACGGTGATAACGGGAACCATCATACTACTGCCGCCTGAAAGGGGTATCACCGGCGCACTGATGCCGTCCACCGACAAATCGGGAAATGCCACCAGTGTGGTTTGCCAGCGGTTATTTTCCCAATTCGACTCTTGTGTCTGCCGGGCGAAGGGGTCTGCGGTGATGGTGAAGGTATAAACATACGGCGGCGATAGCGTTTCCGCCCAACCGATGAACACCGGCGGCTGGCGGTATCGCGGCGCGATGGTGGGGATAGTGTAGGTTTCGGTGCGGGAAATTGCCCCTGAAAAATAGTCCGTCAGCGATGCTTGTGCAGTCACACCGGTGGCGGTTATATTGCCGCGATTGGTGATGTATCCCCCCAACGGTGTTTCGCCAGCTGCCGGTTCGCTCTGCAAATCAACATACGGGGTGAAATGAGCGGCAGTCTGCGCCACAAACCGATCACCGATGACGGTCAGTGTGCCGTCGCTATTAAATAGATTCCCCCCATAGCCAAAAGCCGTGTCGCGGGTGGAATACCACGCCCATGCTTGCACCAGCCGGTTGCCGTCGGCGGCGAGTCCGGTGGCGGGGTCGGTGGCGGTGAGCATCATGTCGAACATATCATCGAGAAATTGTGCGGCGGTATCATTGCTGAACCCGCTGTAGCTCGGCGGGGGCAACACGCCGAATTCGGTGATGATGAGCGGCACATCGCTGTACCCCCGGTCTGCCATCCACTGCCGAAAATCTCGCAACGCGGTTTCAAGTTTGTCCACATTCAGCAATTCACTGGCGGAAAAAGAAATACTCCAGCCATAACTGCTGCTGCTGAACGGTGGCACGGCAGCACCCCATGAGCCACAGGGACCTTCATTCAACCGGTAGAAGTGGATATTCCACACATCCACCGGCAATGGTTCGCCATATAGGGTTTGGTATTGGGTTAATATTTTATCCAGATATTCCATCCGCAGGGGCGAGGGTTGAACGATGGCGCCGATGGCAACTTTTGCGGTGGGGTCGGCGGCTTTTATGGTGGTGTAAAAATAGTGATAGAGTTCGGCATACAATTCGGCTTGAATGGGGCTACCGTTATAGATTGAATCCGGCTCATTGCCCACCATCCACAGAGCGCCGGGGGCAGATTGCACGCGGTCAATCAATGCTGTGTCGGTGAGGGTGGGGGTAATTTGATTCAGTTGAACGGCGGGGGCTTTTCGCCCACAACTGAGTGTGCCGGTATTGTGGGTGTGCAAATAGATGGTGCGTCCGTACTCTGCGCCGCCGGGATGGGATGGGTTGGTCGCCGCGCCCCAATCGAGATACCATCCGGCGTTGAGCACACCGGCATCATCGTTGGACGCTTTACCGAAGCCCATCCGGTTGGCATTGGAAGGGTACGGCGGCAGGAAAAAATTGCCGCTGCCAAAAGAGGGGTATGGGGTCGGTGTGGGGGATTGGGCTCGTAAAGGGTTGTTCATCGAGATGGTGGCGAGAAAAAACAACAGCATGGCGAAAAGAATCGCCGGGACGATTCGGATGGGGCGCATATTTTCTCCAAAAGTTAGGTTGCGGGTAATAGTGTATCATATTTCCCGCCGAAAAAAAAGAGGGAGAGCAAATGCTCTCCCTCCGATTTTATACTGCCTACTGGAGATGTTAGTTTTTAAATATTAACGGTAGGTAGGTGTATTTTGGCATACGTTGCAGGTCAACATTAATTGTGCCAAGGTTGCCGACAAGTGTAGCGCCACTGCCTACATCAACCGCACCGTATAAATACAACCCGCTGGTGGAAGACAGGTCCCAATTAAACGCTAGGTCAAAGGGAGTGTTTGCCGCCTGATTTGACGGACCACTAACGGTTAAGTTCCCTGCGTCTGTGTCTGGCACAATACCAATAGTCCACTGTACTGTATCGGTAATTGCCGAACTTGCCGCATAACTTGTAACATATACATAGTAACTTCCCGGAGTTGGATCATCCATATTACAATATTCTGCAGAACCACCGGAAGCCGATACGCAAACAATATCGAACCCGCTATCAAAAATGTACAAATCAATATCGGGAGCACTGGTCTCAATGATTTCAGAGACAAATCGTTTAGTATTCGTCACTACGGTTACCGGAATGAGTGCGTAATCACCCTGCGTTAACCTATCCACGTACACATCTGCCATTGTCAGTCCGAATTTTCGAGTGGTCAATCCAGTTATTTCAATGGCTCTTAAATCTGTAATGGTGGTTGTGCCGGTAACCGGGGCGTTAGATATTCGCAACCTATTCGGGAAGTTAGAAGTTACAGAACGAACTGCGACCGGCATATGTTCATTAACTGTTTCTGTTGCCGTTGTGGTAAATTGTATACTTCCAAAGTCCCAATCACCGTAGGGCAAATTAGAGACATCAGCGGTAACAGTAATAACTTGTGTGCCACCGGGGTTCAAAGTAAAGGAGGTGGGTGCCACGGTGATGGTGGTTGAGACACCATTCGTTGCCGAAGCATTCCATGAAACCGGTATACCTATTACGCTTTGCAATGTGCGGGTCCAAACACACTGTGTTGTACATTCGGCGTTACCAAAGCTGGGTAAGTTCAAAGCTGCCGGGTTGCCATGGGCAGAAGGATCTGCGTTTTGGTAACTTGCTTTCGTTTCATCCAAGGCGATGCCTGCTTTTGCCGCTTTCGTTAAATCGATACGTCCGGCGCCATCGTCAAAGGGGTCTGTTGGGGTTGTACCGTCTTCTTTAACCACGCCACTATCTTTTGCCGTCATCATCAGTGCAGAACGAATTTGTCCGGGAGTCCAGTCGGGGTGAACGGCTTTTATCAAAGCGGCTGCTCCGGCAACATGCGGGCTAGACATAGATGTACCCTGGATTGCCTGGTACAATTCACCTGGTGCGCCAGGTTCCGTATTTTCGGGAGAGTTACCGGCTAATATTTGCACACCAGGCGCGGTGACATCAGGTTTTACAACACTAATATATTTTTGTGCTGTGGCGTCCCAGTTGGGTCCGCGTGAACTAAATGATGCCATCATATCTGGGGTAACTCGCGAGTCTGGGGCTTTTATTGCTGTTCCTTGTGTAAAAGTGATGAGGATACCCGGCGTAATGCTTAATTGATCTGTGCCAGTTACCATATAAGTAGAGGTGATATAATGTTTTATGGCAGCCCCAACATTATTTTCTACATGAACAGCCGGTATCACATAGTTATCTGTTGCCAACCCTTGTTTCACCGGATTGTAGAGAATCACGCCACCACCACCACCGGCTTTAACGTAATCGCCGCGCAACACACGCGCAATCTTTCCTCGTTTACAAAGGACAACATCGGTAGGTCTAAATGTACCCGGGTTAAATGGATTCAAGCACATCCCCGAAGTATCACCTTTGCTATCTGGAATACCTTCCGCATCAATAAGACGGTAGCCGGAAACACCTTTGGTAACAGATGCACCGTATAAACCCGATGGCGCACCATTACCACTTAACGTAATATCACTAATGAAATGTCTATCACTGGTGCTGGCGCCAATAGATGTTACCCATGGTGCATTTGCTGGAGAACCAATCGTCTTTGCATCGGGTCCACTGTTCCCCATCGAAACCGATACAAATACGCCGCTATCTACTGCATTCAGGAAAGCCAATGCATCGCCATCGTGCCATGGGTCAGAGGCAGTAGAACTACCAATTGAGTAATTTATCACATCAACTCCATCGGCAACAGCACTATCAATAGCCGCCACCAAGTCAGACGTTACACCACCCAAAGGACCCAATGCCTTGTAAGCCGCTACATAAGCTCGGGGTGCAATACCGGAAATTTGACCTCGATTGACTCCCAACAACGTGGCAGTGACTACATTTCCGGCGGCGGTTGAAGCGGTATGTGTACCATGACCATCATCATCACGTCCAGATTGGAATAAACCGTCATATGTGCCGCCAACGGCAGTTACATATCCGTCTAAAAAGTATCGAATGCCGATTAACTTATTGCTACAAGTATATGTGCGTGTATAACCAACCGTACCACTAATAGGTTGTTGGCATATTCCATGCCATGCCGCAGGAGGCGGTGGGTAAGAGCCGTCATCGGCAAATGAGGGATGTTCGGGCCAAATACCAGTATCAATCACCCCCACAATAACGCCTTCACCTCTGGTTCCCATACTAAGTGAACCTGCATTAGAACCATTCCAAATGGTATCTGCCCCAATGAATGCCGGCGAAGAATCGGTCAGCGGATAGTACCATTTTTCTTTTTGTACAGAAACAACATCAGGTAAAGCTTTTATCTCGTGAGCCTCTGTCGCTGTTAACCGTAATGCCATACCATTTAAAACAACATCGTAATGGTAGATAACCTTAACCGGATGTCCCACCGTGCTTTCAAACTTTGCCAATGCTTGTGCTTGCACACTTGCCAGGTATTTACGATAGGCAACACTATCTTCACTGGTTACATCAAGTTTAGTATCTCCCAGTAATTGCGGGCTTGTTGCCGATAACCCTGCTACACCACCCCGATAAGTTGCCAAAGGTTCACCTTGCAAAACCACAATATAGGTTTCTACTGCATCTGCAGATTTTTGGGTAGCGGGGGGGGTAAAGGTGGGACTTTGTGCCACTATCAGCACGGTTGTTAGCAAACCCATTGCTACAACCAAAACAAATACACTTATTATTTTTTTTAGCATACTATTTTATCCTCCGTAATAATTTTATTGTTTGAGTAAAATCTATTGCTCATTGAACCATACACTATATCTCCTTTACTCTAGACCAATAAAACATCAACTCTTGCGGGTAGATTCACCTCCTTTCAAATTAGAATCCGAACTGTGGTTCACAAAAAAACCGGAGCACGTAACAACCACACAATGGCTACTCTCCGGTTTTACACTTGCATTTACAACAGATATTCAAAATTATCATATATTTATGGCGCCGCACCCATCGACGGCGGTATAATAATTGGTTATTTGGTGGTGTGGATAATACGGTTAGACCCAAACAATATTATTTGCGGTATATGCCTGAGATAAAACATTATATCATGTAAAATTGAATCTGCAAAAATTTTTGATTTTCTTGTTTTTGTAAAAAGAAAGGCGTATACTAACGAAAAACCGCTGCCCGCGATGCAAAGGAGAACATTATGGAACTACAATTTTGGGGAGCCGCACAGGTTGTCACCGGCTCGATGCACCTGCTCACCATCAATAACCACAAAATTTTGCTCGATGCCGGACTCTATCAGGGGCGGCGAAAAATCGCGTTTGAACGCAACCGCCAAATCCCCTTCGACCCCAGCGAAATTGAGGCTCTGGTGCTGTCACACGCGCATATCGACCACTCCGGCAACATTCCATCGCTGGTGAAAAACGGCTTTCGCGGCACAATTTGGTGCACACACGCCACCAAAGACCTCATCAATTATATGCTCCGCGATTCAGCACACATTCAAGAATACGATGTGCTGTATGTCAACAAAAAACGTCGTCGGCAGGGGAAAAAACCGTTCGAGCCGCTGTATACCGCCGCCGATGTGGACGAAACGCTGAAATTGGTACAGAGTGTTGATTACCACCAACCGTTTTCGCCGGTGGAAGGGATAGAAGTACGCTTCGGCGACGCGGGGCACATGCTCGGCTCGGCGAATGTGACGCTGGACATTGACGACCGCGGCAAGCACAAACGGCTCGCTTTCAGCGGCGATGTCGGGCGCAAACATTTGCCCATCCTGCGCGACCCGGAATTCGTGCGCGATGCCGACATCGTCATTATGGAATCAACTTACGGCAACCGCATCCACGCCCCCATCGAAAATACTGCGCAAGAGTTGCGCGATCAGGTGGTGAAAACCTTCAACCGAAACGGGAAAATCATTATCCCTTCGTTTGCCGTCGGGCGAACCCAAGAACTGGTTTACGAACTCCACAAACTACACGAAGCACGTCAAATCCCCAAATTGGATATTTTTGTGGACAGCCCGCTGGCGGTCAATGTGACGGAGGTTTTCAAAAATCATCCCGAAGTTTATGATGATGAAATAAAATCCTTTTTGAAAACGAACCATATCGCCAACGCTTTTGGGTTTGAAGACCTGCGATATGTGCGGGAAGTGGAAGAATCGAAAAAACTGAATTTTCTGCACGAACCGGCAATCATCATCAGCGCATCGGGGATGTGCGAAGCCGGGCGAGTGCTGCACCATCTGAAAAACAACATCGAAGACCCGCGCAATACCATTATGTTCGTCGGCTATCAGGCTGAATACACGCTGGGGCGCAAAATTCTGTCGGGGCAATCACCCGTGCCGATTTTGGGCGATAAATATGAGGTGCGCGCCGAAATTTTCCGGCTGGAAGGTTACTCCGGGCACGCCGACCGTAACGGCTTGCTGAACTGGCTGGCGGAAACGCAGAAAACAAAAACGCCGCAGCACGTTTTTTTGGTGCACGGCGAACCGGACAATATGTTCCCACTGGCAGACGCTATCCGAAAACGAGATATTCCGCACGTTCACACCCCGAAACGCGGACAGCCGTTTGAGGTGTAGCGGGGGGAGTATGGAGCAGGGGATGGGGATACCGCCCTTACTCCCTACTCCATGCTCCATACTTCTATTTCAGCGTTTTGATATTTTCTTCTTTTTTGCCGATAGCCCGCTCGGTACCGGCACGAATGCGGGCAAAATTGGGGCGCAGCGCCCAACTGACCAGCCCCACCACTATCACCCCATACAAAATATATGCCGCAGGCGTAATGCCCAAAATGGCGAAAATGATGAGGGTCAGCAGCGCCGTCACCGCACCGGAAAACGTTGCCATAGATGCGAATCGTGTTATCACAATCATCACAATGGCGACGGCAGCGGCAATCAGCGCACCGGTGAACGACAGCGCGCCCAGCGTCGCCAGCGC
>JALVZI010000263.1:0-2616 GCA_027022125.1 Anaerolineae bacterium
AAATATCCGGAATCCATAGCGAAACACCGTGGATTCCCGCTTTCGCGGGAATGACATTATAAAAATTGCCGATGATTTTTGTAATTTCGACACACTTTTCAAAAGTTTCATTTAGTTTATCCAGAAAACCCCTACCCCTGCTCCATACTTCCTGCCCTTTTCCGCCGCAAACAAAAACCCCGAAAAACAATTTTTCGGGGCAACCAAAAGGAATGCAGGCAGCAGCGGTGCAATAAAAAACCGAAAGCAGGTCGCTTTCGGGGCATTATCGCACGCGCTTGCTTGCACGCAAACAAACACTATCGCCGATGGCACGAGCCACCGCCGGTGTATTTATCCTTCTCCTATCCGGACTATACCGTCGGCTTCGGAATTGCACCGAATCCTGCCCGCCGAATGGCAGGCTCGCGGGCTGAGGGGAGACCCCATCACCGCCGGTCGGGAATTGTTCTGCCGCGCAAAACTCACCCTGCCCCGAAGGTATTCTTTTCACCGGAGATTATAAATCGGGGTGCGGCGGCTGTCAACAATTCATCGGCGGAATGGGCGAATCTGCCCGGCAGTTGAAATCGTTTGACAAAAATAATTTGATGCAAAAATGTAGGGGCGGCTCGCGAGCCGCCCCTACGAGAAAAATCGCAGAAAAACACCAATCTTAAAATTTACCCCCAACAGCCGTGGGTGAATTTTCCCGCCGGGTTGACCCCGCGCCGCCGATATGGTAGCATGACTCCATCGTTTGGGTTCTGTTGACGTTTGCCGATTTTTCATCCTGAGTAGCCCGCAGGGCGTATCGAAGGGTGAAAATTGGCAGGGAAAAACGCCCTTTGATACGCGGTTCACTGCGTGAACCGCTACTCAGGATGCGTTTTTCCCGCTGAAAACAAAACGTCAACACGCTCTAGCTCACAGATTGGATTTTCAATATGGGAAAAATTTCAACTGATTTTCTGGAATCGCTGCGGGCACAGCCGCAGGCAACCGTGCCGGTCATCATCCGCACGGCGCGCCCGCCCGCCGAAGTTGCGGCGGAATTGACGGCGATGGGGTTCACGGTGACACACACCTTTTCGCTGATTTCCGCCGTTGCCGCCACCGCGCCCGCCCATGCGATTCTCGATTTGACGGAAAAACCCTGGGTTAAAAGCATCGAGCCGGATAAACCGGTGCACACCACCCGCTAGCCGGGCATTCGCCCGAAATTGGAGGTACTGTCGTGAATTTATCGAAAATTGACCCGCATCTGCATCAATTTGTCGGCACACACGCCGCCGCAGCCGCCGCCGAAATCCCCGAAACGGTGGGGGTGATTGTGCGGCATCGGGGTGAAATGTTTTTCAGTCAAGCCGAAGGCGACACCCACACATTCAAATTGCTGAACGCTACCGCGATGCGGGTGCGACCGGATGCCATCGAAGCGTTGAGCGACCGGGATGAAATCGAGTTCATCTGGGCAGATTTGCCCGTTCACACCTGTTTGGATGTTTCCGTGCCGAAAATCGGCGTGCCGGCGGTGTGGGATGCGGGATTCACCGGCACAGGGATAAAACTCGCCATTGTGGATACCGGTATTGACCCGACACATCCCGATTTTTCGGGGCGGATTGTCGCCCGAAAAAATTTTGCGGGCGGGTCGGAAAATGATGAAAACGGACATGGCACGCATGTGGCGAGCATCGCGGCGGGCACGGGCAGCAAATCGGGTGGAAAGTATCGCGGCGTTGCGCCGGGCGCAGAATTGTATATTGCCAAAGTGCTGGATGCCAGCGGCAGCGGCTCGATGAGCGGGGTGATGTCGGGGGTGGAATGGGCGGTGGAACAGGGGGCACAGGTCGTCAATCTGTCGCTCGGCAGTGTGGGACCGTGCGACGGCACAGATGCGCTTTCTACCCTGTGCGATACCGCCGTGCGCGACCACGGGGTGGTGCTGTGTGTCGCTGCGGGGAACGAAGGTCCCGGCGCGTCCACCGTCGGGTCGCCGGGATGCGCCCGGTTGGTCATCACCGTGGGTGCGTCATCCGATACAGATGCGATTGCATCGTTTTCGTCGCGGGGTCCCACCGGCGACGGGCGGGTGAAACCCGACATCATTTTCCCCGGGGTGGGGATTGTGGCGGCGCAAGCCGCGGGCACGCAACTCGGCACGGTGGTTGAACCGGGATACATTTCGCTGAGCGGAACCAGCATGGCGACGCCGCACGCTTCGGGGTCGGCATGTTTGCTGCTGCAAGCGAACGGCTCGCTCACACCGGCGCAGATAAAATCGGCGCTGCGGAATACCGCCGTTGACCTGAATCAGCCCGCCAACGAGCAGGGCGCGGGTCGGGCGAATGTGTTTGCCGCATTGCAGGAAATTTCGGGGGGCACACCGCCGCCCACACCGGAACCGACGCCATCGCCGCCGCCACCCACGCCGGAGCCAACCCCGCCACCAGACCCACCCCTCGTGACACCCGCCCCCCCCGGCGCCGCCGTACGCGTGACCTGGACGGACGCCAACCACGGCGGCGCCGACCTCCCGTCCAGCCGGTGGCAGGACGCCGTCTACCTCAGCGCCGATGATACGTGGGACCCCGATGACGTCCTGATCGGCATCCGGGACGTCACCGCAGCCGT
>JALVZI010000263.1:2626-10085 GCA_027022125.1 Anaerolineae bacterium
CGCGCCGACACCGACACCGCCGCCGGACAATGGCAATTCGGGATGTCTGCCGCAATCTTTGGTTAAATTTTTCGGGAAAAAGTAAATCGGGGGATGAGGGTTCCGTCAGCCAACGTTTAGTGAAAAACCAAGCCGGATATTCGTTTGATGCGTAGGGGCAACCCTTGTGGTCGCCCAAAACAGGGCTGCCACAAGGGCTGCCCCTACGATTTTTCGAGAGGGTTGAGTTTGTTGCCAACAATGTTTGTTGGTTTTGCGTTAGATAATGCCGAGCAACTCGTAAGTTTGTTCGGGGGTTTCTCTGCCTTTCACCCGCAACTCTCGGTATGGCACAGCATTGACCATGTCTTTCACACGCTCGTATGCGGCAGCACTCAGCAGGATGTGCCCGCCGGGCGTGTTTTCTTGCAGGCGTTTCGCCAAGTTTACCGCATCGCCGATGGCGGTGTAATCCATCCGCGACTGCGTGCCCACATTGCCGATAACCGCTTCGCCGACATGAATCCCCACCCCAAAACTGAGTTGCGGCGCATCTTTCATCATCCACCGGTGGTACTCGTTGATGGCGCGCTGCATTTCCAGCGCGGCGCGCACTGCACGCAGCGTGTGGTCGGGCTGGGGCAGTGGCGCATTAAAAATTGCCATCACCGCATCGCCGACAAATTTATCGAGTGTGCCTTCATACGCCAAAATGGCTTCCGCTGCCAGTGAAAGATATTTGTTCAGCACGGTAATCAGGTCTTCCGGGTCTTTATGCTCGCTAAACGTGCTGAATCCGCGAATATCGGCAAACAGAATGGTCACATCCTGCCGCTGTCCACCCAGTTTCAGTTCGGCGGGGTTGCTGGGCAAACGGTCAACCACTGCGGGCGACAGGTATTTTCTGAATAAATTTTGCACCACCTGCAACTTTCGATTTTCGGTTAAATCGTTAAGCACCATCGTCACACCGATGGTGGCTTGCTGCGCGTTGCGGATGGGACTTAAATCCACACTCAGGTTTACCACGCCGCGCCCCGGCACTTCTTGCGTAATTTCATATCCTTTATAATTGCGAAAAGTGGTTTTCACATCCCGCAGCAGTGCGGGCAGCGGCGTTCGCGGCAGGTGTGCGAACAACTTTTCCACCGGCGTGCCGATGGTGATGTCATCTGGCAGGTTGAAAATATGGTATGCCGCATCATTGATGACGATAATGCGGTCTTGCACATCCACCGTGATAACCCCGCTCTGAATGCTAGAAAAAACGTTATCCATCATATTGTTGATGCGGGTGATTTCTTGCAAATTATGGCGCACATCATTGAACAGCCGGGCATTTTCTAGCGCGATAGCCGATTGTTCTGCAATGGTTGACAGTAACTCGATGTCTTGCAACGTGTAATCTCGCCCGTCGGAAAACGCCCCCAACGCCAAAAGCCCCACCAGCCCCGCATTCCGGTGGATGGGAAAATACTGTTCAAACCCCAATGCTCGCATTTGCTGCACGGTGTCCGCGTCGCACCGGGCATACCGGCTGTCCATATCGAGCGCAAATTGCGCCAGCGGCATTTTTTCTTCCACCAGTGTTTTAATGATGGCAGAATCTTTTTTTAAGCGAATTACCGGCGGCAAATCGCCATTTAAGTTGGAGTAAATGGCGAATGTTAGCATATCGTCCGCATCATCTTCCAGCAAAAAGAACGCACCGCGGTCAATTTTTAAATTTACGGAGATGAATGTTAGCGATACCCTGACCAAATCTTGTAACAGCAACAGGTTATTAATGGCGTGAATGTACGCTTTGATAATTTTTGCAGAATTGTATCGGTCGGCAAACAGAATGCGGCGCACTGTTCCGTCTAGCGTGGTATAGACAACGGGGTACAGCAGTGCCAGCCCCACACTGATGAGTGTCGCCCACAGCGCCGGCGAAACCCACGCCCATTGCCGGGTCAAAAAAATTATGGCGAAAAATATGGCGGCGGTGAGCAGGGTGATGGTCAACCATGCCACCAACTCTTTCGCCGAGTATTTCATATCCGGCAAATAGCGATTGAAAGTGAGATACGTCAGTTCCAGCGCACCGAGCCAATGCACAACCAATCCAACTTCAGTGGTGTGGGGAATGAAATTTAATGCCAACCCAATTGCTACCGTGAGCAATGCCATATTGAGCAAGCGTGCCCGGTTTTGGTGGCGCGGGCTGTGCAATACCGCCTGCAAATTGCCGGTGAGCCACATGGCATATCCCGCCACAAATGCCGCTACCGCCAGCGCCAGCCAAAAACCGATGGTGAGTTTATCAACATATCGCCCGCCACTGAACGGAATGGCGATATACGGCAAGCGATACGGTGCAAACTGCACCGCCGCCAGCGCCGCCAGTGTTGCCGCGGTCAGCGCAGTGATACCCCGCCATGAGTGTTTCACCTTCAAAAAACGTGCAGCATACAACCACAGAAAAAGCGTCAGCGGCAACAGGGCATACAGATACGCCAGCGGAAATGCGGTGCGGACAGCAGGGATGGTATCCAGCAAAATGCCGACATCCCACAGGATTGCCGCCAACAGATATGCGCCGAATAACAGCGGCAATTTTTGCCGCGGTGTGCGTTTGATGAATACATACCCCAGCAGCACCGTGTGCATCAGCGTGGTTACTATGGCAATTACCGCCAATTCAGATAAAACAGGCAAATAGCACCTCAGTCAGCAGTCAGCAGTCAGCAGTCAGCAGTCAGCAGTCAGCAGTCAGCAGTCAGCAGAAATTATACATTCGGTAACAGTGCCAGCAAATCGGTTAACGTTTCAATTGTGGCAACACCGGTCGGCGGGGTGGTATTGCCGTTTTTCACCCACACCGCATGGATACCGCACGCCAGCGCACCGGTAATATCGGTATCCAAATTATCGCCGATGAATACCGCTTCATCGGGCAAAATATCGCCGGCACGGTGCAGGGCGGCTTTAAAAATACGCACATCGGGTTTGTGGAACCCAACCTCTTCCGAAACCATCGAAAAATCGACATGAGCATCCAGCCTGTAATGGTTGATTTTCGCCCGCTGCATGGTCGAAAATCCGTTGGTAACAATGCCGACCGTGTATTTTTGGCGCAACGCCGCCAGCACCGAAAACGTATCTTCAAACGGCGATGCCTCTGCCAGCACCAGCGACACCCACACAGAAACCATCTTGTCTGCCAGCGCGGTATTTTTGCCCAGCGCGCGCAGGGTGTTGATATAACTGTACCGCTGGGCAGTGTCGCCGTCAATCGCGCCGTCAATCATCATATACCACATATCCACGTTTTTTTGCCAGAAAACCTCGTAAAATTCGTCGCGGGTCAGCGGCGACAGCGCATCGGCAAAACGGTCAAACAGCGCGATGGTGATGTCTTCATATTGCCATGTGTGTTTTATCAGCGTGCCATCCATATCGAACAGAATGGCTTTAATGGGTGATTGTTTCATTATAGGTTCAGTATTTCCATTGAAATGATGTTATCCAGCCGAAAGGTGCGCTGGTCGTGCCGTAGATGGCAGTATGCCACCAGATATTGCCCCGACAGGGTGCGCGGTTCGATGATGCGTTCGGTGATTTTGCCGCCGTTGGCGCGATATTGAATGCGCAATTTCCGCCGCTCGGTCAGCGCGATGCGCAGCGGGTCGTCGGCGGGCAGATGGTCGGCGGAAAATTGCGGCTGCCACACCACCCCGCCCTGCATCCGCAGCCAATCTCGCACCAGCGGGCGATTTTCGCGCGTCAAATCGCCGGCAAAACGGCGAAAAACGGCAAAGGTGGTCAGCACATCGCCCATAGCGCGGTGAGCGTTCGGGGTGGGAATGTTCAGTGTGCGGGCGATATTGCCCAAACTGTTGCTGGGAAAGTAGTATTGCCGCCGTGCCAGCATCAGGGTATCGAGCACCACTTCCGGTGCGATGGACTGCCCGGCGATGCTGTATTCCGCTTCCAAAAAACCCATGTCGAACGGAGCATTGTGCATCACCACCACCGCACCGGCGAGCAACTCGTTCAATTGCGGTAAAATTTCGGCGAAAACGGGCGCATCGGCGACCATATCGGGGGTGATGCCGTTAACTGCCATGGCGCCGGGGTCGAGCGCGCGCCGCGGGTTTATCAGCGCGGAAAACTCCGCCACCGGTTGCAGACCGTCGGTGCGCAGGGCGGCAACTTCTACCACGCGATGCCCCAAATCGGGGCGCAGTCCGGTGGTTTCGGTGTCAATAAAAACTAACGGTGCGTTTTTTAACGGTAAATCAAGCAAACTCATTCAAACACATCCATGCAAAAAACGACCATCGGGTGGATGGTCGTCTTTTCTATTTGGAGCGGGGAGACAGGGATTCGAACCCTGGGTGGAGCTTTAAGACCCCACAACCGCTTAGCAGGCGGCCCCAATCAACCACTCTGGCATCTCCCCAAATTATTCAATTGCCGCAACTGATGGCAATCATAATAACAAATTGTTAATCTCAACAGCGGAGGGAGAGGGATTCGAACCCCCGGAAGCCCTTACGAACTTCTGCGGTTTTCAAGACCGCCGCAATCAACCACTCTGCCATCCCTCCGGGCAAATCCCAATTCGGCAGTATTTTAGCAGAGAGCAGGCTTTGTGTCAAAACGGGCGGACGGGCGAATTTGCGGTTCGCCCGCCCGCAAGATACGCGGTTTAGGCATGGTTCATTTGGCTGACAATCATCTTGACAAATAGCCGCCTGTTGCCAATACAAAATGCAGAATTAGGAAGCAAGAAGCAGGAAGTAAGGGATGTATTTTGTAACTGTTTACGGCGGCAGACACGGCAACGGATTGGGAAAGGAACGGATTTGCGAAAAACGCGGATTTTTACTGATTTTTCTGTTTTTATCCGCGTAAATCCGTTCAATCTGTACACTTTTTGGCACAGCAACGCAGAACGTTTATCCACCGCGAACACTGCCGGTTGACCAAACCATCACGTTTCACGCCTCACGAAGGTTGTTGGCAAAAGCGTAAAATTTGTCAAGGTGATTCGGAGGATAATGAACCATGCCCGCGGTTTACAGTTCTATTTTCGCGCCGAGCACTTCCATGAATTTCGCCATCCATGCAGGATGCGCGGGCCAGGCAGGCGCGGAAACCAGATTGCCATCCACATACGCATCGGTCACGGCGATGTCCATATATGTGCCGCCGGCAGCGTTCACCGTGGGACCCACCGCCGGATATGCCGAACATTTCTTGCCTTTCAGCACATCTGCCGCGGCGAGCACCTGCGCCCCGTGACAGATGGCGGCAATCGGTTTGTTGGCGTTGGCAAAATGGCGCACAATATCGAGCACGCGCGGGTTCAGCCGGATATATTCCGGTGCGCGTCCGCCGGGAATGACCAGCGCGTCAAATTCTGTTTCGTCAATTTCATCGAACGTGCCGTTCAGTGTGAAGTTGTGTCCCGGTTTTTCGCTGTATGTCTGGTCGCCTTCAAAATCATGCACCGCCGTGCGCACAAATTCGCCCGCTTTTTTATCGGGGCAGACGGCGACCGTCTCGTACCCCACCGCCGACAGCAGTTGGAACGGAACCATCACTTCATAATCTTCTACAAAATCACCGACCAAAAAGAGAATTTTCTTCGCCATTTACGACCTCCTGAGTCTGATATAAAGTTTTGAAAAAGATACACCGGAATTTATACCACATTCTGCCGTGCATTTCAAGAAAGCAGAAAAAGATAGAACGCTGATGACGCAGATGACACGGATTTTCGCTCGGCAACTCGTAGGGGCGGCTCGCGAGCCGCCCCTACGAAACCGAAAGAATCAATCAGGTTACACCAAAATCCGTAGGGGCGACCTTTATGGTCGCCCTGAAATAGGGCAGCCACAAGGGCTGCCCCTACAATTGTTCAAGGCGAGCAGTGTGCGGTGAGTAAATAAATTCGTGTAATCTGTGGAAATTCGTGGCTGAAATCTTCACCTGCGTAAGTCCTAGTAAATCTACGCAATACGCAACACGCAATACCCACCAAACTATCAGCGTACCGCTTTTTGTGGTAAAATAAAACCGTTGTGACCGATGAAACTGTGAAACGCCAATTACAGCAGAAAATTGCCCAACTGGCTGCTGTGCGCGAAATCAGCCGCGCCATCGCCGAAGCCCGCGACCTCGACTCGACGCTTGATTTGATTACCCGCCGCACCACCGAGGTGATGGGCGTGCAATCGTGTTCCATCTACCTGTACAACCGCAGCGGCGACGCGCTGGTGCTGGCGGCATCCACCGGCTTGCGCGCCACCGGTATCGGGCAGGTGATGCTGCCCAAAGGCGCGGGGTTGACCGGCTGGGCGGCGGAACACAGAGAGGTGGTCACTGCCACCCACGCCGCCGCCGACCCCCGTTTCTTCCGCGTGCTCGGCAGTGGCGAAAGCAGATTCGCATCGCTGATGGCAATGCCGCTGTTGGCGCGCGGCACGGCTATCGGCGCGATAAACGTGCAAACGGCAGAATTTCACCAATTTTCCGCCGATGAAATCGAGTTGTTCAGTTTCATCACCGATTTGGCGGCGACCGCGCTGGAAAAAACCAAATCGGTGCATGCCGCGGTGGTGCAGGAAATTCACCATCGGGTGAAAAACAATCTGCAAACGATTGCCATGCTGCTGCGTCTGCAATTGGCGCAGGATGAAACGCACTCGCCCCGCGAAATTCTGCGCGAAAGCATCAACCGCGTGTTGAGTATCGCTGCGGTGCACGAAATTCTGGCACACGAGCATCACACGCAGGTGGCGCTGAAAAATCTGGTTTCGCAAGTGGCACACACCGTCACCCAAACGATGACTCTCGGCGAGCAGGTGTCGCTCACTGTTTCCGGCGAAGATTTTGTGGTATCATCGCAGGCGGCAACCCATATCGCGCTGGCGGTCAACGAGTTGGTGCAAAATTCGCTGGAACACGGTTTGCGGCGCGCGGGCGGCAATATCGCCGTCACCATCGGGCATTATGAAAATTTGCTGACGCTGACCGTGCGCGATGACGGCGCGGGGCTGCCCGCCGATTTTCGCATCGGCGAAAGTGACGGGCTGGGGCTGGAACTGATTCGCACGCTGGTGGAAGAAGATTTGGGCGGCGAGTTTCGGCTGGCGGCAAACGGCGACGGTGGCACAACGGCGACCGTGCGTCTGCCGCTGGCGGCAATTTCTGTGGACAGACGGTTAACCTATGTCTGACCGAACGCGATACCGCATCGTTATCGCCGATGATGAAGGCGTCATTCGGCTGGGATTGCGCACGATGGTGCGCGCGTTGGGACACACGGTGGTCGGCACGGCGCGCAACGGTGTGGAAGCCGTTAATTTGGTGCGGCAGATGTCGCCCGATTTGCTGCTGCTGGACATTAAAATGCCGAAAATGGACGGCATCGCCGTGGCGGAAAAACTGTCGGCGGAAATGCCGCTGCCCATCGTGATGCTGACCG
>JALVZI010000264.1 GCA_027022125.1 Anaerolineae bacterium
ACGCCAGCGTGTCGCTCCACTCGTTGCGGTGCGGCACGGGGTACGGCGTCACAGACAGATGCGGGCTGAGCGCAGTTTCGGCGCGCGGCGAAAGGGGGTACAGCGCGATATTGCCATCGGTGACCAATTGCGCCCACGGCGCGTTTCGCCGCAAAAAATCGCCCATCAGCGCGCTGGCGAACACCGGCACGCCGCGAGTCGCCATAATTTCTTTTCCCAGATGGAACAATCCGGTATAGTGCCCCACATGGGCGTGAGTCAGCAGAATGCCCGCCAGTGAATAATCGGGCGCGCGGGTGTGCAGCATTTCCAGTTGTGCGGGAAAATCGGGGGTGGCATCAACCAGCCAGAATTGGCGGGCACGATGGTCAATCAGCCCCAAACTGACGACCAACTGCCGCCGGGCGGGGTTTTCGCGGGCGCGGCGACAGGTTTCGCAGTGGCAGCCGGCGTGCGGCACGCCGCCATCTTGGGCAATACCGAGCAGAATGGCATCAATCACGGTTCATCCCGGCGAGGGCTTCATCGCGCAAAACGCGGCGCAACACTTTTCCCGCCAGCGACATCGGCAATTCATCGCGGAAAATCACTTTGCGCGGCACTTTATATTCCGCCAGATGTTCGCGGCAGAACCGCCGAATCTCGCCGGAGGTGGCGGTTTCACCCGCTTTCAGTTTCACATACGCCGTAATTTGCTCGCCGCGAACTTTGTGCGGCACGCCGATGACCGCCGCTTCCTCAATTTTGGGATGGGTGTACAGCACTTCTTCCACTTCGCGGGGATACACATTGAACCCCGCTGTGAGAATCATATCTTTTTTGCGGTCAACAATGGTGAAATAGCCGTCTTCATCCATCACGGCGATGTCGCCGGTGTGCAGCCAGCCGTCCGTCAGTGTTTGCGCGGTTTCTTCCGGGCGATGCCAGTAGCCGCTCATCACCTGCGGACCTTTCACCAGCAATTCTCCCGGTTCGCCGACAGGCATTTCGGTTTTGCCATCTTCCACGCTGACAATTTTCGCATCCGTGCCGACGGTTGGCACGCCGACCGTGCCGTATTTTCGCACCCCTTCGCGCGGATTGACGTGCGTCACGCTGGCGGCTTCGGTCATGCCGTATGCCTCGGCAATGCGTGCGCCCGTTTTGGCTTCAAATTGGCGGATGATTTCTACCGGCAGGGGTGCGCCGCCGCTGAAACAGACTTTTATGGAAGTCATATCCACCGCATCCGCGCCGGGAAAATTGAGCACGGCGGTGTACAGTGCGGGCACACCCAAAAAGAAAGTTGGTTTTTCGGTTTTGATGGCGTCCACCAAATCTTTTATTTCGAATTGTGGCAGCAACACCAGTGTGGCAGCGATGTGCATACCCAAATTCATCACCGCCATGCCGTAAACGTGAAAAATCGGCAGGATGACCACTGCGCGGTCGGTGGCGGGCTGGTGCCCCTGCAACAAAAAATGCCGAATCTGGCTGACGCTGGCAACCAAATTTCGGTGCGACAGCATAGCGCCTTTGGGCAAACCGGTGGTGCCGCCGGTGTATTGCAGGCACGCCAGCGCGGTCGGTTCGGTGGGGTGGGGGTCATTTTTCGGCGATGATTTGAGCAGCTTTTTGAACGAAAAGATGCGTTTGCCGTCGTATGGCACATCAACCCATTTGCCGTTCTTTTTCAGCAGAAAGGGCATCGCCAGCGCTTTGAGCAACGGCAGAAAGTCTTGTACACCGGTGGCGATGATGCGCTCGATATTCAACTCGCGGCAGACGGCATCCACTTTGGGGAACATCAAATCCAGCGTGATGACCGCGCTCACGCCCGCGTCGCCCCACTGATGAACCAGTTCCCGCTCGACATACAGCGGGTTGGTCAGCACGGTTACCCCGCCGACCCACAGCACGGCATAATAGGCGATGACCATCTGCGGGGAATTGGGCAAAATGATGCCCACGCGGTCGCCGGGCTGCACCCCCAGCGATTGCAGCGCCCCCGCGAATTTTTGCACGTGTGCCAGCAATTGGCGGTAGGTCAATCGCGCGCCCATAAAAACGGTGGCGGGGTGGTTCGGGTATTCGGCGGCGGCTCGGCGCAAAAAATCGGGGATGGTCAGGTCGGGCACATCCAGCGTGTGCGGCACGCCGTCATCGTAAAATTTTAACCACGGACGGTTTTCCATGAATGAGTCTCCGTTCGGTTTCAGTATAGAGCATTTTAGCCGGAAATTCAATGCACCTCTGGTACTCTTTCACGGTTGTTGCAGTGTGCTGGTGTTTTTCTGCGATTTTCCCCGTAGGGGCGGCTCGCGAGCCGCCCCTACTTTGGTGTCATTGTGAGTCGCGCAGCGCCAAAATATAGAACCGGGTGAATGGGCGAATCTGCAAATGACGAATGACAAAGAACCGTCAATTGTTTACCGATTGCGGCTATCAATGGTACAATACCGGTGTAGGCATGGTTCATTGCCACCGAATCACTTTTACAAATGTTACGCTTTTGCCAACAACTTTTGTGAGACGTGAAACGTGATGCGTGATGCGTGAAGCGTGAAACGTGAAATGCGACTTTGGACTTGAAACTTGAAACTTGCTACCCTGCAACTTGAAACCTTGAACCTTGAACCTTGAACCTTGAACATTGAACTTGAAACCCAACCCAATTGGACAACCACCCTTTCCAACAATTTGAAGGATTTGTCGCGCTATTTGGCGCAGCCCATTGACCTGTTTACCCATTACAATTTGCAATATCTGCGCCCCGATTTGATTGCCGGATTCACGCTGGCGATTATCGTGCTGCCGCAGAGTATCGCTGCGGCGCTGCTGGCAGAATTGCCTGCCACCACCGGGCTATACACAGCGATTATCGGTGCGCTGTTTGGGGCGCTGTGGGGCTCGAGCAACCAGTTGCACACCGGCACCAACAACCCGGTTTCGCTGCTGGTTTTCTCGGTGCTGATTGGGGTAGCGGTGCCCGGTTCGCCGGAATATCTGCTGGCGGCGGGCATTCTGGCGGTGATGGTCGGTTTGTTTCAACTGGCGCTGGGTGTGGCGCGACTCGGTGCGCTGGTTAATTTTGTGTCGCGCTCGGTGGTGGTGGGATTCACCGCCGGGGCG
>JALVZI010000265.1 GCA_027022125.1 Anaerolineae bacterium
TCCGGTGCTATACTTGGAAATTGGAGATTGGTGATTAGTGATTCGCTGACTCGTGATGCGTGAAACGTGATGCGTGAAACGTGATGCGTGATAGCAAATAGCGAATAGTGAATTTCGTTGACTCGCTGAATCGTTGAATCGTGATGCGTATTGCGTAAAACTGCTACCCTGCAACTCTGACTTTGGACTTGAAACTTGGGACTTGGGACTAATTGCTACCCTGCAACCTTGAACCCTGAAACTTTGAACTCTGACCCAACCACCGACTTTGGACGTGAGACCTGAGACCAACTTGCAACCTTGAACTTTGAACCCAAAACCCGAAACGAGGAACCCCCATGCCACACGCTGCCACCGAAAAACGAACCAAAATTGTCGCCACGCTGGGACCCGCCAGCGCCAGCCGAGATACCTTCACCAAAATGGTGCAATCCGGGCTGAACGCCGTCCGGCTAAATTTTTCGCACGGCGACCACCAGAGCCACGCCGAGACGATAACGATGGTGCGCGCCGTCTCACGCGAACTGGGGCTGTCCATTCCCATCATCGGCGATTTGCGCGGACCGCACATCCGCGTCGGCGATGTGGAAAACGGGCAGGTAGAACTGCACGACGGGCAAACCTTCATTCTCACCCCGCAAAAAATGGTGGGAACCGCCGAAATGGTCAGCGTCAGTTTTCCGGGTTTGGCGGGCGATTTGAAAATCGGCACACAATTGCTGATTGATGACGGCTCCATCCAAATGCGAGTCACCAAACTGCACGCCGACGGGCGCATCGAAGGCATCATCGAGCACGGCGCGACTCTTTCCAGCCGTCGGGGCATCAACGTGCCGGGCGTCAATCTCAGTTTGCCGCCGCTCACCGAAAAAGATTTGCAGGATATTGATTTCGCCATCGAACAGAAACTCGATTTTCTGGCGCTGTCATTCGTGCAATCCGCCAGCGATATTCAAACCCTGAAAACGATTCTCGCCGCCAAAAACAGCGACATCGCCGTAATTGCGAAAATCGAAATGAGCGGCGCGGTGAACGACATCGAGCGCATCGTGCAGGAAGCGGACGCGGTAATGGTGGCGCGCGGCGATTTGGCGCTGGAAATGAGTTTTAAAGAAGTGCCCATCGCCCAAAAACGCATCATTGCCACCTGCCGCAAACACGCCGTGCCGGTCATCACTGCCACCCAAATGCTGGAGTCGATGATTTCGGCGAACAAACCCACCCGCGCCGAAGTGACAGATGTCGCCAACGCCATTTTCGATGGCACGGACGCAGTAATGCTTTCCGGCGAAACCGCCATCGGGAAATATCCCGCCGAGACCATCGCTACTATGAGCCGGATCGCCGCCCGCGCCGAAGTCGCGTGGCGCAACGGCGAAGTTCCCCGCCCGCCGGAAATCACGCCGGAGGGCAACATCGAGCAGGTCATTTCATATTACGGCGCCATCACTTCGCAGTATCTGAATATCGCCGCGATTGTCACCTACACCCGCACCGGCAGCACAGCGCGGCGCACCAGCCGTTTTCGCCCCGACCCGCCCATTTTGGCACTGACACCCAATCCGCGCACCTGCCATCAACTGGGATTGTGCTGGGGCGTTTATTCCGAAACGATTGACGATTCCGGCAGCGCCGAAGGGATGATTGACGCCGCCACCGCGCACGCCCGACGGGTGGGCAAAGCCCAACCCGGCGATTATGTTGTCGTCACCGCGGGGAATCCCAACGGACCACCGGGCAACACCAGTCTCATCAGCATTGAGCAGGTTGAGAACGGATAGGGATAGGGATTCGTTGATTCGCTGAATCGTTGAATCGTATTGCGTGAAACGTGATGCGTGATGCGTGACTTTGGGCTGACCGCTGATTGCTGACCACTGACTCGTCCATTCGCTATTCGCTATTCGTAACTCGCTATTCGTAAATTCGAGGTGTGAAATGAAAGCAATGCGTTTGCACCAACCTGCCCCGGCAGAAGAAATGCCGCTGAAATTTGAAGACATCCCCACGCCCGAACCGGGCGCGCATCAGATACGATTGAAAATCAGCGTGTGTGGGGTGTGCCACACCGACCTGCACATCGTTGAAGGCGATCTGACCCTGCCGCGCCTGCCCACCATCCCCGGACACGAAATCATCGGGGTGGTGGATGCCGTCGGTGCGGGCGTGACCCGCCACAAAATCGGCGACCGGCTCGGCGTGCCGTGGCTCAATCAAACCTGCGGCGAATGTCGCTATTGCCGCGCCGGAAAAGAGAATCTGTGCGAAAATATCCGCTTCACGGGGATGCACGCCGATGGCGGGTTCGCCGAATATACCATCGTGCACGAAGATTTCGCCTACCCCATTCCGCCCGTTTTCGGCGACACCGAAGCCGCCCCGCTGATGTGCGCCGGAGTGGTCGGTTTCCGTTCGCTGCGGTTGAGCGATGTGCAACCGGGACAGAAATTGGGATTGTACGGTTTCGGCGCATCGGCGCACGTCATCATTCAGGTGGCGCGACACTGGAACTGCGAGGTGTTCGTTTTCACCCGCAGCGACGAACACCGCCGGTTGGCAAAACAACTCGGCGCGGTGTGGGTCGGTGGGGCAGAAGATGACCCCGGCACGCTGATGGATAGCAGCATCATTTTCGCTCCGGCGGGCAAACTGGTTCCCCTTGCCCTGCGCCGGTTGGACAGAGGCGGCACGCTGGCGCTCGGCGGCATTCACATGAGCGACATTCCGCAAATGCCATACAACATTCTGTGGCACGAGCGCACCATCCGCAGTGTGGCAAACAGCACCCGCCGGGATGTGATTGATTTTCTGAACGTGGCGGCGGAAATCCCCATTAAAACCGAAACGGAACGCTACCCGCTCTCGGCGGCAAATGAGGTGATGCTGAAACTGAAACGGAGCGAAATCAACGGCGCGGCGGTGCTTGCGCCGGGTGAATGACCGCTCAAAAATTGAAATCCATTTCACAAATTTTTTCGGACTGGCTATAATATCATGTGGCATCAAAAATGGATGCGAAAAGATATGACAGCGAAAGGAGTGGTTGAAATGGACGAATTGGTCAAATTTGTTGCAGAAAAAACCGGAATGTCAGATGAAAT
>JALVZI010000266.1 GCA_027022125.1 Anaerolineae bacterium
TTGTAAATATTTGTGGTGGATTTTTTATCAAACCGAGATTTGCCATAACATAATCGAAGATAATCCGCAAAACCGGTGTCAGAAAAAAATTTGTCAGTCAATCAGGTTACACAGTCGAAAATTTGACAAAACGAAAATTATGATTTATTGGCAACAAATGCCTTTTGAGGATTTGCCCCTCCCCAATACTACCATATCTGTTTGCGGGTGTAAACCCACTCACTCCACCCACAGCGACACGGAGAGCACGGCGTGGTCTGCGCCGCCGAGCAGCGGCACGCGCGCGCCCGTCTGCGGGTTGTACCACCCCACCCACACCCGATATTCGCCCGCCGGTGCGCCCGCGTCCGGCGCGATGGCGTAACTGTCCATCACCGTTTCACCCGGCTGCCACACGGTAATGGGATACGTTCCCCCCACCGGCGGGTTGTCCCGCCCGCCGCGCCGAAATCCCGTGCCGTCAATCAACTGCACAAACACCGTCAGCGGCTCGCGCTGCGAGCGGTCTGCCTGCCACACCAGCGTAATTTTCAGCGGATTTTCCGCGCTGATAGCCCCGTCATTCTCTACGCGAAAGCCGAGCAGCCGAATGCCGTTTGCAAATTGCACCGGTTGCGGCGTCATTTCCGCCAGCACGGCAGCGGGGGTCAGATACAGGTCGGCGGTTGCCCAATGCGCCGATACCCCGTCCACCCGAATCGCGTGCCGCGTCAGCCACGTTTGCACCGCGCGGTCATCATCCCACCCGCGCGCACTGACCGGCACAAACCACGCCCGCCGGTAGCCCGCCAGCAATTGCGACAATTCCGCCGCCACCGCGTCCGGCGGCTCGTTGGCGGAAAACGGCACCAGCACCGCCGGAATTTTCTCGCCGCGCCGAACCGTATCGGCATAATATGTTACTGCCGCTTCGGGATAGTTGTACAGCAGCACATCACCGGCGGGATTTTGCCGCGCCGCCACAAAATCGAAAACTTCCCGCCACTGCGGGGCTTTCGCCAGCGCCGGGTCGAACCAATAGCGGTTGAGTGCCGCGCCATTTTGCCCCAGCACAATTGCCAGCGCGCCCATCGCCATCCATTTTCCCCACGATTGCCGCCGCCACAGCCACACCGCACCCATTGCCGCCAGCGCGATGAACCCCGGCAGGGCGGCAAACAGATACCGCTCGGTGAACGCCTGCCCGCGCACGGAAAGTGCACCGATACCGGCAACGGTGGTCAGCCAATACAGGGCGAAAAAAACGACTGCCTTTCGGTGCGCACGCCAAAATCCGACCGCGCCCGCCAGCGCCAGCCCGACCGCCGCCAGCGTCCAGCCCGAAACCCGGGGCGGAGCCGTGACGAGTCCCCCGGCGAAAGCGTGCAGTCCGCGCCAAAAAACTTCCGGCGGCGGCGCAGGCGAAAAATCGCCGGTAAAGCCGCTGACAAATTTCCAACTGAAAACCAGCCACGGCAGAAAAAGAATCGCAGCGGTTGCCAGCGCCCCGCCCATCCCCAAAATGATATTTCTTCCGGCACAGAAACGCAGTCGGGCAGAGCGTTTTATATTTTCGGCAGAAGAGACTCGCGGGGCACACAAAAAATACGCTGCAAAAAGCAGATGAAATCCAATGATGAACACGGCATAATAATGAAGATAGACCATCCCCAGCAGAGAGGCGGCATACCACCCCCAATTTTGCGGGCGGGGATGGTGCAGCGCGCGCCACAGCGCCAGCGACGCCAGCAACCCCAGCAGCAGCAACCACGTGTAACTGCGCAAATCCTGCGAATACCAGATGTGGTAACTGTTGATTGCCAGCAGAAATGCCGCCACCGTGCCCGCCCGTCGCCCGGCGAGTCGGCTCACCAGCGCAAAAATCGCCGCCACCGACAGTACCGCCGGAAAAACCACCCACAGCCGCACAGCGAACGCCGACACGCCCGCCAGCCGTTCCCACAGATGCAGTAGCAGATAAAATGTCGGCGGGTGGGGGTCGATGGTATGACTGATGGCAACAATTTTCGCGGCGGGGAAAGTGGCATACGTGGCGCTGGCGGCTTCATCGCCGCGCAGGTTCTGCCCGTCCAGCAGGTTGACTCGCAGGGCAAAAGCCAGTATAACAACTATCCCCATCCACAAAAGTTGGTGGCGAAAAAAGGCTCTGTATTTTCCGTTTGGAGGAAAAAATGACTGCATCAATTCCCGATACCCACAAAACGTTATTTGAACGACCCATTATCGCCAGTTTGGCAACCGTTATGCCCGACGGGCGTCCGCAGGTGAACCCGGTATGGTGCGATTTTGACGGCACACACGTGCGGGTGAACTCGGCGGCGGGGCGGCAGAAAGACCGGAATATGAAAGAACGCGGGTTCGCCACGGTGCTGCTGGTTGACCCGGAAAACGTGTTTTTCTGGATAGAAGTGCGCGGGCGCGTGGTCGAAATTACCACCGACGGCGCGGATGCACACATCGATGCGCTGGCGAAAAAATATCTCGGCGAAGACAAATACCCGTTCCGCACGCCGGATGAAACGCGCGTGCTGTACAAAATTCTGCCGGAGCGGGTCGTCATCAGCGGCTAACGGCGCGCATCTCTCCGTACCATATCCAATATGCAGAAAAGTGTCAAGGTTTGTCATTTGTCATTCGTCATTTGTCATTCGTCATTGGTCATTCGCTATTCGTAATTCGTAATTCGCTATTCGCATCATTTTACATAAAAACTGGACGAACTACCGAATTTGTGATACACTATTAGCCGTATAGTACCAGTTACGCAAGACACGAAAGGCACGGTTATGGGAACTTCTGCGTCTCCTCAGTGGGCGATTCTGGCTTATTTGAACCACGATGACCCCACCCTCCCCCAACTCACCGAAATCGGTGCATCACCGGAAATCCAACTGCTCATTCAAACCAACCGCGAAAATACCGCCGAGCGGCGCGTTTTTCGCCCGCCCACCGAACCGCAACCGGAACCGGCAACCGTCCCCTTCACCACCACCGGCGACCCCATTATGCTGGCGGATTTCATCGCGTGGGCGCTGGAAAACACCGATGCCCCCCGTTTCGCGCTGATGTGCCGCGCCGGAAAAATCAGCGGTTTCGAT
>JALVZI010000267.1 GCA_027022125.1 Anaerolineae bacterium
GCTCATCAGCGTTCCTCCAGTAACGTTTCAACTTCTTCCGCCAAACTGCGATACTGCTGTGCTGCGCGGGTGCGCGGGGCATACAGCAGCACCGGTTCGCCGGTAACGGGACTTTCGCGCAAACGGGTATCCACACCGATGACTGTCTCGAACAGTGCACCGGAAAAATGCGTTTGCAACTGTTCCAGCACGGTGCGGCAAATGTTGTTTCGCCGGTCGTACATGGTTGCCAGCAAATGGTAATCCAAATGCGGGTTGGTGTGTTTTTTCACTTCCGACACAATATCGAGCAGGCGGTTCAACCCGCGGGCGGCGTAAAATTCGCACTGCACAGGAACCAGCACCATCTGTGCGGTGGTCAGCGCCATCAGCGTTACCGCGCCCAGCGACGGCGGGCAATCCAGCAGAATGTAATCGTAACTATCGTGCCATTTCCGCAGAATTTCGCCGAGCAGGTATTCATAATTGCGCCGGTCGTACAGCGCGCGTTCCACACTGGCAAGCCGAACATCTGCGGGCAGAATATCCAGTCCATCCATTGCGGTGGCGTAAATTGCGCCCCGCTCGGCTTCCGGCAAATCCAAATCGGGCGCATCGAGCAAATCGACGACCGTCCACGGCAGGGTCTCGCCATCAAGACCGGCGGCAAGCGTTAAATTTGCCTGCGAATCCAAATCCACCATCAGCACCCGTTTTCCGCGTTCCACCAGCCCCGCGCCGAGCGACATACAAGTGGTTGTTTTGGCGACACCGCCTTTTTGGTTACTGATTGCCAAAATTGTTGTCATCTGTTCTCCGCTCTCATCATCTTGAAGATGGCGACAGTGACGCTTGCGCATCATTCACAGATTCAACTTCCATTTGCATCATTTCTTCAAAATCTTCGGTGGTCAGATTGAAATGTTTCACCGCATCCTCATTGACCGGATACGCCAGCCCGTCGCTGCCCAACCCGATACCGACCATCAGTGCGGCGGCATCTGCCAGATGCACCCACTCGGTTACCGGCGGGTCAATCGTCGCCAAATTCGGCTCGTGATGGTAACGGATGGCTTCCACCAGCACGGCGGGCAGTTGCCATTCTTCGGCGATGCGCCCGCCCAACTGCGCGTGATCCATACCGGTGAGCCACCGTTCCAACTCGATGAATGATGCGCCCTGCTGCTGCATTGCCAGCCATTCCCGCTGCCATTCCGTTTCGTGCAGCAACAGTTCATCCAAAACCAGTTTACCGATGTCGTGCAGCAGACCGGCGATGAACACGCGGTCGGCGCGGCGATATTTGTTCAACCGTGCCAGCCATTTCGCGCCGGAAGCCACCGCGATAGAGTGATACCACAGCGCGCTGCGTTCCATACCGTATCCCGGCATTTTTCGGTTGAGCATCTCGCTCACCGAAACCGTCAGCAGCAAATCGCGCACTTCAACCGTGCCCAGCGCCATAATTGCCTTTTCGATGGTTGAAACTTTATAGCGCAAGCCGTAAAACGGGCTGTTTGCCCACTGCAACAACCGCGCCGAAAGCGTCTGATCCATCCCGATAACCTGGGTCAATTTTTGAATTTCGTAGTCGGGGTCGTCCAGCATTTGCAGCGCTTGCAGGGTGGTTTGGGGCAAACTGGGCAATTTTTGTGTGTATTTGAAAATTACGTCAAAATCAATCTTGGGCATAATTCTCGCCTTACCTTCTGTGTAATTTACACAATAAATTTATTTTCCACCTTCTTGTTGAATCATCACGCGGAACGGTTCAACCACACCCACCCGCTTCGAGAAATTCCGCAATCGTTCCAGCACCGGATATGTGATTTCCTGCCCTTTGGGAACCAGCAGTAAACCGTTCGCCGCTTCGATGTCTTCATGGGCAATCATACCGATGCTCAAATCTCTGACGCGCACAACTTTTACAATCTGCCCAATTTTCTCAAAACGCATCGTTTCCAGCGCGGTAACAATTTTGTTGTTATAATCGTCTCGCCGCGCCCGAAGCACCGCCAGCGCTTCTCGATGGGGCACGCCGCTGGCAACCAGTTGGTCAAAATCGAGCACGATTTTTAAAATTTGCGCCCCCAGCGCGATGGTGCGCGCTTCATCCGTCATCTGCTCTTCCGGCGGAAAAACTTTGAACGGTTTGCGCTGAGCGGCAATCATCCGGGCAACGGTTTGCAAGCGGGGGATATTTCCCAGCAATTTGCTGCCAATTTGCGGATGCGATTCAAACATCTCTTTCTCTTCGGTGGTCAGCGGGGCTTGCGCATATACCCGTTCCAGCAAATCGGCGGGCAGCGTTATGCAGCCAATTTCCGAAAGCAGCCCGGCAATTTCATACTGCCAGCCGTTGGTCAATTTCAGTTCGTGCCGAATGTGGCGCACATAACTGCGAATGCGGGTGGCACGGCTGAACGCCAGCGGCGATGCCAAACTGAGCATATCCGCCAGCACTTTTATGCTGCCCATCAGCGTTTTTTCCAGCAGTTCGCGCTCGGCAGTAACCAGCCGGTACTGTTCGATACCCGCCTGCACCGCCATCGTCATCGTGTCGTACGGGCAGGGTTTGGTCAAAAACCGAAAAATGTTCCCCCGATTGACCGCATCAATGGCGGTTTGCATATCGGCATTACCGGTGAGCATGATGCGCACCGTGTCGGGCGCAATTTCTTTCACCCGCCGCAAAAATTCCACGCCGTCCATTTCCGGCATCCGCATATCTGCCACCACCACCGCAAACGGTCCCGATTGCTCCAGCAGCATCAATCCCTGCGACGGACCGACCGCCAATTCCAAATCGAATGTTTTTCGCAACCGCCGGTTGAGCGCCGCCAGCAAATTTGAATCGTCATCCACGAAGAGCACTTTCTCTTCCGTCACGCCACTTCCTCCCGAACACTCTCGAAACAACCGGTTTCCCACACGGGGAGCCGGTGCGCCAAATTCAGCGTTTCCAGATATGCCATATCGAATTTGGCGGCGGTATTCACATCGCTGACGGATTTGAAATGGTATTCCAACCCGTTGGCAATATGAACTGCGGTCACTGCCGAAAATCCATCGCCGGGGCGGGGACGCTGGTGCTGTGCCACCGCTTGCACCACCG
>JALVZI010000268.1 GCA_027022125.1 Anaerolineae bacterium
AAGCCAGCACCACCCATTGCAGATATTGCTGGTCGGGACCGGCGGTTCATCCCCGTCTGGTGGACTGGCAGCCGCCGGTCCCGACCAGCAATATCTGCAATGGGTGGTGCTGGCTTTGGGCGCACTGCTCATTGGGTTTGTGGTGATTATGACCAACCGCACCGAACCGGCGTTGGCAGTGGCGGAATCCACCGAGGCGGAAAAAGCGCGGTTGGTGGCGCTGCTGCGCGAGTTGGAATCGATGCACGCCGATGGCATTGTGGATGAAGGGGTGTATCGCCGCCTGCGAACGCAATACCGCAATCAGTTGAAGGACATTCTGGCACGGCAATGATAAAAGTTCGCAATTTGGTAAAAGCCTTTGGCAGCCGGGTGGTGCTGCACAATATTTCGTTTGAAATTGCGGCGGGGGAATTTGTAACCCTGCTGGGCATCAACGGCGCGGGCAAAACCACGCTGATGAGCATCATTTCCACCCTGTCCAGACCGACGGCGGGCAGTATTTTCATCGGCGATATGAACGCGCAGCAACACGCCGCATACATTCGGCGATATATCGGGCTGGTGTCGCACAAAACCCTGCTGTATGATGACCTTTCCGGCGAACAGAACCTGCGTTTTTATGCCCGAATGTACGATGTTCAAAACCCCGCCGCCCGCATCGAAACCGTATTGCGTCAGGTTGGGCTGTGGGGCAGACAGAAAGACCCGGTACGAACCTACTCGCGGGGGATGCAGCAACGGCTGGCAATTGCCCGCGCCATTCTGCACAATCCCCCCATTTTGTTACTGGATGAACCGGATACCGGACTCGACCAAGGCGCGGCAACCATGCTCGGCGATTTGCTGGCGGCGGTGGGCACGGCACAGCGCACCGTGTTGATGACCACCCACAATTTGGAACGCGGATTGTCGCTGGGCAATCGGGTACTGATGCTGGCAGACGGCAAAATCGCGGTGGATGCACCGCGCGATGAAGTTTCGGTGGAATCGTTGAGCCGATTTTACCGGCAGTAGCATTCAAACAGCAGAGGTAATTTGTACAGGGGGACGGGAAAAACGCCCTTCGATATGCGGTTCGCTGCGCGAACCGCTACTCAGGATGCGTTTTTCCCTGCCGATTTCATCCTGAGTAGCCCGCAGGGCGTATCGAAGGGTGAAATCGGCAATATATCCACTGTGTCCGGTATAGTTACCGGCAGGGAGCAAAAGTACCATGCCACAACCATCATCCATCATCGCCGACGGCACTATCACCCGGCAACCGCCGCCGTTCGCCTATTTTCGCAAAGTATGGGCAATTGTGGCAAAAGATATTGCCGCCGAATTGCGCACCAAAGAAATGCTCAGCGCGATGTTTGTTTTTTCGCTGCTGGTGATTTTCATTTTCAATTTCGCTTTCGATTTGCGCACCGATAATGCCAACACGCTGGCGCCGGGTGTGCTGTGGGTCGCCATCGCTTTTGCAGGGATGCTGGGACTGGGGCGCAGTTTCATCACCGAACGCGACCGGGGGTCGCTGGAAGGGCTGTTGCTCGCGCCGGTTGACCGCAGCGCCATCTATTTGGGCAAATTTCTGGGCAATGTGCTGTTCATCTCGGTGGTGGAAGTGGTTATTTTGCCCCTGTTCATCGTATTTTTCAACCAACCGCTGGGAATCATCGTGCCGCTGGTGGGGGTCGTCATTTTGGGGACAATCGGCTTTGCGGGCGTGGGCACGCTTTTTTCGGCGATGGTCATTCACACCCGCGCCCGCGATGTGCTGCTGCCCATTATGCTGTTTCCGGTGGTTGTGCCGGTGCTGCTGGCGGCAGTGCGACTCACCGCCGGTATTTTGGATAAATTGCCGTTTGAAGACGTGCAAAATTGGCTGGGATTGCTGGTGGCATTCGATTTAATTTTTCTGGCAGTTTCATATATGATGTTTGAATATGTGGTGGAGGAATAATTTATGGCAGCAGGCACAATGCGTTCCGCAAAACGAGACACGTGGGGGCTGGTGCTCACAGTGGTGAGCGGCATTATGATGATTACCGGATTGTATCTGGCATTCGTTTTCGCACCCCCGGCTGTGAACCTGCAAACGGCGGTGGAACGATTTACCCAGCGCATTATGTATTTTCACGTGGGTGCGGCGTGGGTTGGTTTTTTCGCTTTTTTTATCACCTTTGCCGCCGGTATCGGCTATTTGTGGCGACGCACATTTTTCTGGGATAATCTGGCAAATTCCAGCGTGGAAATCGGTTTAACGTTTATGACGATGGTGCTGGTCACCGGTTCGATGTGGGCAAAACCGACATGGAACACATGGTGGACGTGGAGTCCGCGATTGACCATCAGCGCCATTGGCTGGCTGATGTACATCGGCTATTTGATGCTCCGCTCGGCGATTGATAACCCGCCGCGCCGTGCGCGTTTCGCGGCGGTGTATGGGATTGTGGCGTTTATGAGCGTGCCCATCAACTTTATGGCGATTCGCTGGTGGCGCGATATTCACCCGGCGGTGGTGGCATCCGGCGCAAATGAAGGCACGGGCGGGTTCAACATGAGTCCGAATATGACCACCGCGCTGATGTTCTGCATTGCGGCGTTCACTGTCTTTTATTTCACTTTACTGTACCATCGTATGCGGCTGGGGCAAACGGAACACGAAGTGGAGACGCTGAGACAAGAAATTCTGTACCGCTGATGGCTGATAATGGCATGGTTCATTGACCTTCAAAATCGTCTTTACAAATTTTACGCTTTTGCCAACAACCTTCGTGAAACGTGATGCGTGATGGTTTCATCAACCGGCAACGCCCGCGATGGATAAGCGTTTTGCACTGCCGAGTAAAAATAGAACGCAGATAAAATGTGTTCTACTTGATAGTCGGGTTCACGACAGAACTTTCTACCGGCAAAAAATCACGTTTCACGTTTCACGAATTGCATTAGCGGCAAGACGGTTATTTGTAAAGATGATCGTCAACCAAATAAACCACGCCCCGACAACTCATACCGGAGGTTCACTGTGGCAGATTTGATTTACCTGATGATGGCATACGCCGTATTTTGGCTGTTCAGTTTTGTGCTGATTTTCAGTATTTTTA
>JALVZI010000269.1 GCA_027022125.1 Anaerolineae bacterium
ACACAGTCTCGGCGCGGTGTTCCACGTGCCGCACGGACGCGCCGTGGCGCTCTTTTTGCCGTACACCATCGAGTTCATCCAGCGCGGCGATGCGGAAACCCGTTTTCACGAAATCAGCCGTTTTCTCGGATTGCCCGCCGCCACCCCCGCCGAAGGCGCAGACAGTTTGGCAACCGCCATCCGCGACCTTTCGCGCGCAGTGGGGCAACCGCTCACGCTGAAAGACACGCTGGGCGATGGCGTTTCCCGCGCCGAATTTGAAGCCGCGCTCGACAAACTGGTTGAAAACGCCGAAGCCGATTCCGTCATCGCCATGAGCGACCGCATTCCCACCGGCGACGAAGTGCGAAAATTGTTCGAATATGCGTATGACGGGAAAACGATAGACTTTTAAATGTTCAAGGTTCAAAGTTTCAGGTTTCAGGTTAATGCCTGCCACATAACTTTGAACCTTGAACTTTGAACCCCGAACCGGAAACCGAGAAACCCTATGAACAGAAAACTCCTTTTTGTGAACCTTTCCACCGGAGAAATGCACGATGAGCCGCTCAATATGGCATGGGCGGCGCAATTTTTGGGAAACAGCGGGCTGGCGGCGCGCTATCTGTTCGACATGATTGACGCCGATACCGACCCGCTCAGCCCCGAAAATCCGCTCATCATGATGACCGCGCCGCTGACCGGCACGCGCACGCCGTCCGCATCGCGGCACGCTTTTGTGGCGAAAAGTCCGCTCACCGGCATTTTCGGCGAATCGAATGCCGGGGGGTACACCGGGCACGAACTCCGCCGCGCCGGATACGACGGCATCATCATCACCGGCAAAGCCGATGCGCCCGTCTATCTGCACATCCGCGAAGGGGAACCGCCCCAACTGAAAGACGCCGCGCATCTGTGGGGGCTGGACACCTACCGCACCCAAACCGCCATCATCGCCGAAAGCGGCGACCCGCGCACCCGCGTGGCGTGCATCGGACCCGCCGGAGAGAATCTGGTGCGCTTTGCCGCCATCGCCAATGCCGATGCCCGCGTCGCCGGACGCACGGGGATGGGCGCGGTGATGGGCAGCAAAAACCTCAAAGCCATCGCCATTCGCGGCAAAGGGCAAATCCCCATTTCCGATAAAGAGGCGCTCAACGCGGCGTTTCGGCGGGCGATGGAGACCATTCAGTCCGATATTGCCATCGAAGTGCTGAAAGACCTCGGCACGGCGGGCGGGCTGGAATTTTTCGACATGATGGGTTCCCTGCCGAGCAAATACTGGACGCTCGGCGAAAATCCCGGCGCATACAATCTCAGCGGCGCAGCGATGGCGGATTCAATTCTGACCGGCAGCACGGGCTGTTGGGGCTGTTCGGTGCAGTGCGGGCGCGAAGTGACCATCGAAATGGACGGCGAGACCATCACCACCGACGGACCCGAATATGAATGTGTGGTTTCGCTGGGGACAAATTTGCTGATTGACGACCTGAAATCCGTGTCGCAACTCGATTTCATCTGCGATGCGATGGGCATGGATGTCATCACCGCCGGGGCGGTCATCGGATTTGCCACCTACCTTTCCGATGAAGGCATCATTTCGGCGGAAGAGACAGACGGCATGGCGCTGACATGGAATAACCCCGCGCAGGTGCGCACTCTGCTGGAAAAAATCGTGCGCCGCGACGGCATCGGCAATTTGATGGCGGACGGCGTGCGCGCGATGGAGCGGGCATTCGGCGCGACGGGACTGGGCGTGCAAATCAACGGTATGGATCCGGGCATGCACGACCCGCGCGGATTCAGCGGCATGGCGCTGGTGTATCTCACCTCGCCGCGCGGTGCGTGCCACAACAAAAGCGATTTCTATTTTGTGGAAATCGGACACACGTTTGAAAAAATCGGCATTTCGGTGGATGACCAGCATCAGGAACAGGGCAAAGCGCCGTTTGTGGTGTGGCATCAAAATTACCGCTCGATGGTCGATTCCAGCGGGATGTGCAATTTTGTGAACATACCGCTCGATGTGCTGCCCGACACTTTTAAAGCCGTGCTGGGGCACGATGTGTCGCTGGATGAACTGGTTTTGCTTGGCGAGCGGATTTTCAATTTGAAACGATTGCTGAATTTGAAACTGGGGATGGTTCCGCGCCGGGATGAAGTGATGCCGAAATTGCTCACCGTGCCATACGGCGAAGGCGCAACCGGCGGTTTTGTGCCCGATTGGGAAATGATGCTGCGCGAATATTACGCCGTCCGCGATTGGGATTGGGAGAGCGGGCGTCCCTCGGCGGCAAAACTGGCAGAATTGGGGCTGTCGGATTTGGCGTGAGTGCGGTGGTTGGGGATTGGTTATTGGTTATTGGAGATTTGTTATTTGTCCTTTGTCATTGGTCACTTGCTGATGGCTGATGGCTGACCGCCATTCGCCCATTCGCAAATTCGCTCATTCGTTCAGTTCATCAATTTTTTCTGCCAGTGCGTCAATATAGCGATTCAGTTCGTCCAATTCTTCGCGGGTGGGGATACCGCGTTTGCTCAAAGCGTCCCGCAACCGCTCTTCGAACGGTTGCACCACCAACGGCAATTTTTTACCCTGCGCCAGCAGTTTTTCCAGCAGCCGTTCCCCCTCTGCCGCATCGAGTTCGCCGCTGTCAATCAGCGCGCGCACTCGCTGTTCGATTTCCGCACCCACATCCTGCGCCAACCCCAGCGATGATTCCAGCGTGCGGCGCACAGTGTGTACCGTGTCGCCACCGGAGCGAATCAGCCCCGCCAACACCGATTGCGGCAAAAATCCGCCGCGTTTTTTCTCCTGCTCAAAAATTATCTGCGATAGCGTCACCGCCGTCAGGTCTTCGCCGGTGCTGTAATCCACCACCTGCACTTCCTCCCCATTGCGGATGAGTTCGGCAATGCCTTCCAGCGTGATGTATTTTTTCTGCTCGGTATGGTAAAGTTTGCGGTTGGGGTATCGTTTTATCGTTTGCATGGGGTAGCCTTTGCTCGGGTAGTTTTTAACTCACTGCGTTATGGATATTATAAAACGGGAACGCGGAAAACACAAGCAAAAAAGTAGGGGCGAAGCGCTGCCTCGCCCCCACCTGTAAAT
>JALVZI010000270.1 GCA_027022125.1 Anaerolineae bacterium
TCTCCAATCAACCAAAATGTTGCTTGTGGTATTTTCCTAACTTGTGGTATAATTGGCTGAATGGAGTAACAGGGATAAAAGCGTGTCCTCTTTCAACACTGTCGAATTTAATTTAACCTACTTTTTGTTCACATTTTTCGCAATTGAGGCTGCCTGCGTTTTGGCATGGCAGCACTGGCAGCGAAATCTCTCTCTCCCCGCACGGCGATGGGCAATCGCTTTTGGGGTGATGGGTGGCGTGCAGGTGCTGCTGGGTTTTGCGCCGGTTGTATTTGCCGCCCCCAATTTATTGCCAATTGAACTTACTTTGGGTGTTGTATCAACAGGGATGCTGGCGTGGGGCATCTCTCCTTATTTTAAACAAAAAACGTTATTTGCCAACCTAATCCTTTTATTTAGTTTTGTGGTTGCCGGGGCGCTGCTATTTTTATTGTTTGTCACCGGACAATACGATTTTGCAGAGAATGCTCTGCTGGGATACATCATCCTGATTTTGGGGTTGCTGACCGTTTCTCTGCTGTGGAAAATTAACAATGTGCAACCAATGGTACTGTTGGCGACGGTGGTACTGCTGGCAGGCGCCATCGCCGAAATGACCTTTGGCAACGCCGCCGAGGCGGTTTACTTCCGGCTGAGTCAGTTGGTTGCTTACGTGCTGTTTGCCGTGGCGATGTATCAGGAATTTTTGGAAGCGTTGGACATCCGCAGCGAAGCCCTGTTAAACCTGCGCGAAACGTCAGAGGAGCAAATTGAGGGGTTAACCGGGCTGTTCGATGCCACCAGCGCGGTAATTTCTTCCCTGCAATTGCCCGATGTGCTCAATGGTGCAGTCGAAGCGGTGGTGCGTGCCCTGCATGTTGACCAATCTGCCATCGCGCTGTTTACCGATGATGCCCACACCGTGCTGCGAATGGCGGCATCGTACAACCCGCAGCGGCGCGGCAAAGGCAATGCCGTTACCTTCCCCATCAGTGAGCAACCGGCGTTGAAACACGCGCTGGAACGTGTGCGGCAGGTGGAAGTCAACAAAGGGTATCAAAACCCGCAAATTCAATTCCTTTTTGCGATGATGGGGTCGCCGGTAGATACCGGACCATTGGTGGTGCAACCGTTGGTTGTAGCGAAAAAAACCATCGGTGCGCTGGTGGTGGGCAATGCCCAATCGAAACGCCCGTTTTCCGGCACAGAATTGCAACTTATCGCCACGATGAGCACCCAGATTGCCATTGCAATTGAAAACGCTCGAACCCATCAAAACTTGCTCAACAAATCGCAAAAACTGGTTTTCACCCTGCGCAATCAGGAAAAAGAAACCGGTCGCCAAACTGCGGCACTCGAAGCGGAATTGAAAAAAGCCCGGCAGGAAAACAATCAAATGGCGCAGCGATTGTATGAGCAGGAAACGCTGGCGCGCAAAAGTCAGAAAGAATTGACCGAGTACCAGCAACAGGTTCAGCAATTGTCGCAGCAATTGAAATTGGCGCAGGTTCGATTTGAGGAATTTTCTGCCAAACACAGCCAATTGCTCACGGCGGCGCAATCGCAGCGAAAGCAATTGGCAAAACTGAAAGCGGCACAGGAAGAAATTTCTGCACTGAAAGCGCAAATTCAAGAATTGACGCTGGAAGCCGGCGAAGCCAAAAAACTGGCGGAGGCGCTGGAAGTGGCGCAACAGCGCAGCCGACGGTTGGCGCGGGCGCTGAAAGCCAACAAACTGAAATTACAGCAGCAAGCGGTTGTTCCCGCCGACGGATTTTCTGCCGATGCTCAAGCATGGGAAAACCTGTCGTGCGGCGTGCTGGTCAGTGATGCGCAGGGTGAAATCAACCGCGCGAATGCCGCCACCGCGCAACTTTTCAGACTTTCGGGGAACCAACTCATCGGCAAATCGCTCGATTCGCTGGTGGCAGATGAAAACTGGCGCAAAGCCGTGCGGCGGGTTGCCACTGCCGAAGCGCCGCTGGTTACAACCGCGCTGAAAATGGAAGACCGGGTTATCAAAGCCACCATTTCCCCCATTACCGACCCCAACAACGGCGCAGTCACCGGAAACGTGGTGATTCTGTATGACGCCACCGAAGAATTCGAGACTCAGCATGCCCGCGATGAATTTATCGCGTCGCTGGCGCAGGAATTGCGCACGCCGATGACCTCCATCATCGGGTATGTGGATTTACTGCTCGGTGAATCGGTGGGGATGATTGGCAAAATGCAGCGCAAATTTTTACAGCGCGTAAAAGCCAATGTGGCACGGATGGAAGGTTTGCTCAACGATTTGCTCGGTATTGCGGCAATTGATGCCGGTCAATTGCAGATAAATCCCGTCCCGCTGAATATGGCGCAAATCATCGAAAGTGCCGTGATGGCGAGCAAAGCCCAACTGGAAGAAAAGGAAATCCAACTGAAAGTGGATTTGCCCTCCCCCATGCCCGTCATCGAAGCCGACCCGGAGGCAATTCAGCAGGTAATGGCAAATTTACTGAACAACGCCAGCAAATGCACGCCGGTTGGCGGCGATATTACTGTCAGTGCCACCGTGACCAACAGCAATTTGAACGCGGTTTCGCTGGATGAGCAGGAACAATGGCTGCGCATCGGCGTGACAGATGGCGGCGGCGGCATCGCCGAAAAAGATGTTGACCGGGTTTTCGACCGGTTTTACAAAGCCGATAAACCGCTCATTCAAGGGTTGGGCGAAACCGGTGTCGGGCTTTCGCTGGTGAAACATATCATCGAAGCGCATGGCGGCGAAGTGTGGTTTGAAACCGAAATGGGGCGCGGCACAACGTTTTATTTTGCCCTGCCGGTAACGGATGTGGTTAACAACCCGTGGGAAGAAGTGGATGTGCCGCCGCTCGATTTGAACCCCGACTCATAAATTATGGCTCAGCAATCGACTGCCAAATCGAATAGCAGAAAATGGCTGACCGCCATCGGTGTGCTGTTGGCGGTGCTGCTGACGGTTGCCGGCGCCGTGTTTTTTGCCCGCATTGGCGCGCCGCAGTCAGCAGACGCACCGACCCCCACCACATCACCGACTTCCGCGCCGACTGCCACCCCGATTGCACCCGCCATCGCGC
>JALVZI010000271.1 GCA_027022125.1 Anaerolineae bacterium
GACCACCACCGTGCTGTTCGGGATGGATGCGGCGGAGGCGGCGGCGAGCGCCAGCGCGGTATCCCAATTTGCGGCGGCGGCAGTGGGCGGCAGGTCGCGGATAGCGGTTTCCAGTTCGCGGCGGTTGGTCACGGCGTCGCCGGTGAGCAGCGGTTGGGGTAAATCGGCAACGGCAATCACACTGACGGTGTCGCCGGGGTGCAGGGCGCGAATGACGGCGACGGCTTTATTTTTGGCGGCGGTCAGCCGGTCGGGGGGGGTATCGGTGGCTTGCATACTGGCGGAGTCGTCAATCAGCAGGATGACATTCCCCTGCACACCGGCTTCTACCGTGCGGAAGGGACGCGCCAGCGCCAGCACAATCAGCAGCAGGATGAGCAATTGCAGCAACAGCAGCAGGTTGCGGCGGATGCGCTGCCACGGGGCGTTGGCGCGGCGGTCTTGCAGCACTTTTTGCCACAGCAGCAGGCTCGATACCCGCAGCGGCTGGCGTCGCAGGCGCAGCATGTAAAAAATAATGATGGGAATCGCCAGCGCGGAGAAAGTCAGCGCGGCAGGAGAAAGAAAGCCCATAACGTGTCCGTTATCCCGTTACGGCGACGGCGCATCGGGAAAATACGCCCGAAACAGCGATTCTGTTTCTTCCAACTCGCCAATATCGAGTGAGAAGGCGGCATATTGCGCCAAATTGTCAAGAATGACCAGTGCGTTGGTGCTGGCATCCTCTACTTGCGCGGCGGCAAATCGTTCCCAAAAATGCTGATTGACATCCTGCACATCCAAAAAAAGCGCACGCAGACCATCCAACTCGAAATCGGGGGTTTCGCCGCGTTTGTGTAGAAAGTATTGCGCCAGCATGTACATTGACAGAAAACGGTATGCGGTTTCGGAGGCGGTGGCAAATGGCAAATGAACGCGCAGCATCGGGCGCAATTTGTCCATCACCGGGCATCCGGCAGTGACCATCAGCATTCCCAGCAGCGAACTGACCGCTTCCTGCATGGTGGTTTCTTTGTGGTATGTGCGCGCTTCGCTTTCAACGGTGATGCGGACTTTGCGGTATGAGATGGTATCTTTCACAAAGTCAATCAGCGGGATGAGACTGACAGCGATGGGGCACTGCGGGTGTTCGGCGGGATTGAGCGGACAGTTGGGGCACTGGGAATATTCCAGATTCGTCCACGCGGGGTAAGTTTCGCGGGGCGGGAAAACGGCATCCAGCGTTTGCTCGTCCAATTGCACGGCGAACGTGTGCGTTTTATTCGCATCATCCCCATCCAGAAAAGTAAACCGGAAATTGTATGTGATTAACTCGCGAGTATCCGTCACAAATGCCTCTTTTTGATTGCGTTTGCACGCAAGTGGTCATAACAATTCTAGTTGGAATCCAGTTTTTTGACAAGCATCCGGGGGAAAAACGTAGGGGCGGCTCGTGAGCCGCCCCTGCCATACTACTTTATTGGAATTGTCAGCAGACGAAATTACTCTGCCAGAAATTTACGCAGCACGGTTTGCAGAATACCGCCGTTGCGATAGTAATCCACTTCGACGGGGGTATCGACGCGGCAGGTCATGGTGATGTCGCGGCTGGAGCCGTCGGGGGCGGTGATAGTCACGCGCACATCCTGCAACGGTTGCAGATTGTCATCAATGTGGATGGTGAAAGACTCTTCGCCGGTGAGACCGAGCGATTGCGCACTGTCGCCATCTTTAAATTGCAGTGGCAGCACGCCCATACCGACCAAATTGCTGCGGTGAATGCGCTCGTAACTTTCTGCCAGCACGGCTCTCACGCCGAGCAGATACGTGCCTTTTGCCGCCCAGTCGCGGCTGGAACCGGTGCCGTATTCTTTGCCTGCCAGCACCACCAGCGGTGTGCCGGATTCTTTGTATTTCAGGCTGGCATCGTAAATGGACATCACTTCGCCGGTGGGCAGGTAGGTTGTCCAGCCGCCTTCGGTGCCGGGTGCGAGTTGGTTTCGCAGGCGAATGTTGGCAAACGTGCCGCGAGTCATCACCCGGTCGTTGCCACGCCGCGAACCGTAACTGTTGAAGTCTTTCAAATCCACCCCATGTTCCAGCAGGTATTTTCCGGCGGGGCTGTCCACCGAGATTGCCCCGGCGGGCGAGATGTGGTCGGTGGTGATGCTATCGCCGACTTTGACCAGCACGCGCGCGCTGTCAATCGGCGCGATGGGCTGCGGTTCGGGAGTCAGGTCGATGAAGAACGGCGGTTCCTGAATGTAGGTTGATTCGTCATTCCACTCGAACAAATCGCCGCCGGTGACGGGAATCTGGTTCCATTTTTCGTTTTTCAATTCGATGCCATCATATTCTTTATGGAAGGTATCGGGGTTGAGGGCTTTATCGAATTGCGCCGCGATTTCTTCGTGGGTGGGCCAAATATCGCGCAGATAAACCGGCTGACCGTCGCTGCCCGTGCCGAGCGGCTCGCTGCTGAGGTCAATATCGGTGGTTCCGGCGATGGCATACGCCACCACCAGCGGCGGGCTGGCGAGGAAATTCGCTTTGACATACGGATGGATGCGCCCTTCAAAATTGCGGTTGCCGCTGAGCACGCCGGATACAATCAGATTGCCTTCGGTGATAGCGTCCACCACTTCTTGCGGCAGGGGTCCGCTATTGCCGATGCAGGTGGTGCAGCCATACCCCACCGTGTAAAAACCAAGTTTTTCCAGATACGGGGTCAATCCGGATTCATTCAGATAATCGGTGACGACTTTTGAGCCGGGGGCGAGACTGGTTTTGACATACGGTTTGACTTTCAAGCCTTTTTCCACCGCTTTTTTCGCCAGCAATCCCGCGCCGAGCATCACCGACGGGTTGCTGGTGTTGGTGCAACTGGTAATGGCGGCGATGGTCACTGCGCCGTGTGTCAATTCCTGCGTGTCGCCGTTCTTTTTGAACGTGCCGGTGCTTTTCAGGTCATCCACTTTCAAGCCGAACCCTTTGACGCCCACCGGCGCGGTCAGCGATTCGCGGAAGGCTTTTTTCAGTTCGGGCATCGGAATGCGGTCTTGCGGGCGTTTCGGTCCCGCCAAACTCGATTCCACATCAC
>JALVZI010000272.1:0-2282 GCA_027022125.1 Anaerolineae bacterium
GTTTTGCTGTGGATTCCGGATATTTCCCTGCGGGAAATTCCGGAATGACATTTAAAATCCGTGAAATTTGTGAAAATTCGTGGTTGAATTTCAAACACACAAAAAGTTTCAACCAGTTCAATCTATGGCTGAACTGATACAAATCTTCACGCAAAATTTACTGACTTTTTTGCTTGGATGGCGTACCATGCTGGCATAATTTGTTGGTACGGAGGTACACGGATGATTGCAAAATTGATACTATTGGCTGCAGGAGGATTATTGGTGGCGTTGGCAAGCCGCCGGGGGGTCGCATCTTGCGATTTTTGGGGCTGGTCTGCGACTGCGATTCTATTTCTGCTGGGACAGGCAATTGTCCGTTTTGAGGATTATCCCAGTGGAAAAACGTGGGTGACAAAGTTGGAACGCTATTTGAGGAAATAGAATTATACGAGTTTTTACTAGTGCAAAATCAAGCCGGATATTCGTTTGATATGTAGGGGCGACCCTTGTGGTCGCCCGAAACAGGGCAGCCACAAGTGACCGCCCCTACGATTTTTTGAGAAAATTAGGCTTGTTGCCGATAATGTTTGTTGGTTTTGCACTAGGGCGTGTTACGCAACCGAGGATTTGATTTCCCCCGGCAAGCCGAAATACAGTAGCGATGGTAGGGGCGGCTCGCGAGCCGCCCCTACCTATTTTTTGCCGATTTCACCCTTCGATACGCCCTGCGGGCTACTCAGGATGCAATCCACTGCACACCAAGCAGTTACCTTTAAAATACATCCTCTTACTTCTTGCTTCCTGCTCCATACCGGCAACCGGTTATCGTAAAAACGATTGTCACCGCCGATACACCTGAAATCACTCCAACGCGGCGACGCGCGCTTCAAATGCCGCCATCGCCGTTTTCATTTTCTCCTGCCGGATGGCGGTGGTCACATCGCCGCGCGTGCGCTCCAAAATGGAGCGGGCGATGTCGGTTTTGCGGCGCAAATCGCGGGTAATGGCAGACGGAAAATCCACCGTGATGAGCATGGTGTAAATTTCATCCATCAAATCGAGCACCGATTCGCTGGCGGTCACATCGCCCCGCCGCAGCGAATCGAGCGCATACCGGCGCAACTCACCCACCGTTTCCGCCAGCCCGTTCACATAAGCCGCACTTTCCACCCCCAACGATTGCGGCGTCGGCAGGGGCGAATTCAGTATCAGCGCGCGAGTCAAATGCGCCTCCGAAAGTTCTTTCAGTGCATCCTGCGTGTATCCGGCAAAATAAATATCGGGATATTGTTTGGCATCGGCAACCATTTCTGCCGCGATGGCATCCGCCTGCTGCAATAACGAGTCGGCGGCGTCGGGTTCGCGGCGATGGGTGGCGCGAATGGCGTTGGCGCAGTGTTTTATCAACTGCCGCGAGCGCGTCAGCGTGGCATCGCGCACGGCAGATTTCGCCGAAAATTCATCGTTGATGGTTTGAATGATTTCTTCAAGTGACACGGAAATCTCCCTTCGGGCAAAAAATCGGGATATGGCATTTCCCAATTATGCGGATAATGCCATATCCCGCACAATATCGGTTTGCGACAGCACACCCACCGGACGAACTTTTTCGCTGTTTTCCGTATTTTCGACCACGACCAGCCGGTGAATGCCCCGCTGAACCAGTGTTTTACTGGCATCGCGCATCGGGGTATCGGGTGTGCAGGTGACAACATCGGTTTTCATCACGTGTTCGGCGGTCAACCCGTGCCAATATTCATCCGAACCACGCAGTGCAACCAAATCGGTGCGGGTGATGATACCCGCCAGAAAACCGTCATCATCCAGCACCACCACCGCACTGATGTCATACGCGGTCATAATGTGTGCCACATCGGGCACGGTAGACGACAGTGAACAGCAGCGCAAATCTATCGACATTACATCTTGTACATTTTTCGCCATAGAATCACCCCTTTGGATGCTATGAGAGCAAAAATATGCTCCGTTTTTTCAATCGATACCCGATATGATAGCAGGGGGAGTGTCAAAATTCAACCTGCCGAAAAAATCGCCGCCGGCCGTCCGGGTTTTTTGGCAAAAATGTTGTGCCGCCGGAACCGGTCAACCGAACCTAAAAACCTGAGTTCGGGATAAGCAAAACAATGTTCAATTGAAGTAAAAATAGTCCACAGATTTTCACAGATGGACACAGATTTTCACAGAAAAAATAAAAAATCAGTGTAAATCTGTGTTTATCTGTGGACTGAAAATTTTATCCCGAATTGAGGTTAAAACGGAATATCGTCTTCGGTGTCGGG
>JALVZI010000272.1:2292-3076 GCA_027022125.1 Anaerolineae bacterium
TTGCCGGCGCGGCGCCGCCCGGCGCTGCCGCCATCGAACCCGGCTCGCCACCCTGCCCGCCGGTTCCGCCGAGAAATTTCACTTCCAGCGCGGTAATTTCGTAACTGGCGCGGGGTGTGCCATCATTCGCCGTCCATACGCGGGGACCGCCGGTGGCGCGGTCGGGGGTCAATCGCCCTTCGATAAACACCTGCCGCCCTTTGCTCAAATACTGGTTGGTCACTTCTGCCAGCCGGCGCCACGCCGAAACGCGAAACCACACGGTTTCTTCGCCCGGCGAGCCGTCGCTGTTTTTCCAGCGGCGGTTGGTCGCCACACTGAAACTGGTCACGGGCGTGCCGTCGGGCATATAGCGCATTTCCGGGTCGCTGCCAAGATTGCCAATAATGGTTACTTTGTGATACATAATCTCCCCTTTCTTCTTGAACTTGTTGAAATTTCTTGCGTGCCTGAAAATCAGCCACGAATTTTATCAAACTTCCCGGATTTTTAATGTCATTCCGGAATTTCCCGCAGGGAAATATCCGGAATCCATAGCGAAACACCGTGGATTCCCGCTTTCGCACCCACAGGGCACAGGCGGGAATGACATTATAACTCACCTTACGCAGTTTGAGATTTGACAAGCATTCTATATTGTGTTACGGCGGATTTACCCCCTCCCCCAAATTGGAGAAGGGGGGATACAGGGGGGATGGGGGAAATCCTCAAAAGGCATTTGTCGCCGATAAATCACAATTTTCATCTTGTCAAATTCTCAACTGCGTAACGTCAGATTATAAAA
>JALVZI010000273.1:0-302 GCA_027022125.1 Anaerolineae bacterium
GCAATAACCCGCTGCAGCAGCAGTTGGAATCGTGGCATTATGCCGCGCCGATGCTGCCGTTTGTGTCGCTGGCGGCGGCGGATGGATTGCGCCGAATTACGAATTACGAATTACGAATTACGAATGGCACGCGCCGAATGGCGACACTCGGTATTTTGCTGCTGGTCGTGTCGTTGGGCTATCAATTTTTGCGGGGATATTCTCCGCTGGCGAAACCGTTCCGGTTGCCGCAGGTGACGGCGCACCAGCGTGCGGGAAATGCACTCGCCGCCGAAATTCCGCCCGATGCGGCGGTGGTGGCG
>JALVZI010000273.1:312-3075 GCA_027022125.1 Anaerolineae bacterium
CTCGAACCGCACATCAGCCAGCGGCGGCAGATTTCCATCTGGCAGGGCGATCTTCCCGCCGATGCCGATTTTTTCTGGCTGGATGTGGCGCATCCAAAATTTGTCAATCGGGATGACGCGCAGGCGAAAATGCTCGGTGCGCTGGTGCTGGATGAGTCGCTGGGGATTGCGGCGGCAAATGACGGTTATCTGCTGCTGCGGCGCGGCGTGGGGCGCGACCTGCCGCCGCAATTTTACGATTTTCTGTATGCCGATGCGGCGCGCTGGCAGTCTGCGCCGGAAATGGCGCGCTTCGGCGATGAGTTGTCGCTGGTGGGGGTGGAATCGCATACCAACCGCGAAGCCGAGCCGCAAGTGACACTCTATTTTCGGGTGCTGCGCCAACCGGCGGCAGATTATTTTTTGCGATTGTATTTGCTGGATGAAAACGATGTGCCGCAGGGCGCGACCATTTTCCGGCAACCGGCGCTGGTGTGGCTGCCGACATCGAAATGGGAAACGGGGAAAATCATTCGGGTGCGGTTCAATACCCTGCCATGGTGGACGGGCGACGGCAAACACCGGCGGTTCGGGTATGCCGTCGCCGTCGCCCGCGATGGCGGCAATCCGCAAGCCGACCCGTGGGACGAGTCGCTGCGGTTGCCTGCCACCGGAGCGCGTGTTCTGCCCGGCAATTTAGTGCCGGTGCAGAAATTTTATCGGCTGGCGGGGATGGCGTATGCGGAATAGCGAGTGACGAGTGACGAATAGCGAATGATGCGAATGGGCGAATTTGCCAAATTGAGATTGAATGAATACCGTTCACGCATCACGCATCACGCATCACGCATCACGCATCACGCATCACGCATCACGCGGGCGCGCAACCAATGGTATGCGCCGCCTGCCACACTGCCCCAAAAGCCCGCAAACCCTCCCGGAATGCCCATTTCCACCCATCCGAAATTGTGAACCCTTTTCGACAGCAGGGTTAAAATCAGCGCGGGTATCACCCCGCCGATGATGAACCCGCTGAATATGCCGTGCATGCTGATGGGCCAGCCGAGCAGGGTCGGGTTTTTACGGGTGTTTGAAAAAAAGACACCGGAAGCAAAACAGGCGATGAGCAATGAAGCGGCAATCCCAATTATCAGAAAATCGAACTCGCGTCCAAAATCGAATAAATCCGGTGGGGGTTCCGGGGGCAGTATCGCGTCAATTATGGGAACGATGACGATAGCGGCAAGCAAAAACAAAAGAATGAACACCCCTTCACCCCAAAGGGTTGCCAGTCCGATTTTTTTGAGAGATGCGCGCATGCGGGTGGTTGGTTTTTTGTTCAAGGTTCAAGGTTGCAGGGTAGCAGGGTTGCAAGGTAGCAGGGTAGCAGGGTAGCAGGGTAGCAGGGTTGCAAGGTTGCAAGTCCTATGTCTCACGCAATACGATTCGTAACTGTTCAGGGGAACGGGAAGAACGTAGGGGCACGCTGCAAAGAAGCGGTCGACTCGCGCCAAAATCCGTAGGGGCGACCTTTATGGTCGCCCGAAACAGGGCAGCCACAAGGGCTGCCCCTACGATTATTTGAGGCGAACACAGCACGCTGAATAGTTACTACGATTCAACGAATCTCTATCCCTATCTCTATCTCTATCCGTTTCACCAATCTCCAATCTCCAACCACCAACTACCCTTCCACGGCGGGCAAGCCTGCCAGCGCCATGGCAATTTCCTCTTCGGGATAGTCGTAATCTTCCAATTTCCCGGCGGCATAATCCATATATGCCTGCATGTCGAAATGCCCGTGTCCCGATAAATTGAACAGAATGGCGCGGCTGACGCCTTCTGCTTTGCATTTCAGGGCTTCGTTGATGGCTTGCGCCACAGCGTGATTCGATTCCGGCGCGGGAATGATGCCTTCGGCACGGGCGAATTGCACGCCGGCGGCGAAAGCCTCGGTTTGGTGGACGGTGGTCGCTTCGATGATGCCCAGTTTGTGCAGATGGCTGACCAGCGGCGCCATACCGTGATAGCGCAATCCACCGGCGTGAATGGCGGGTGGCATAAACGTGCTGCCCAGCGTGTGCATTTTCATCAGCGGGGTGAGATGCGCCGTGTCGCCGAAATCGTAGGCGTATGTGCCTTTGGTCAGCGACGGGCAGGCGGCGGGTTCCACCGCCACGATGCGGGCGTTGGCTTCGCCGCGCAGGTTTTTACCCACAAACGGGAAACTGATTCCGGCGAAATTTGAGCCGCCGCCCGCACAACCGATGACGATGTCGGGGTAATCATCCGCCATTTCCATCTGCTCCAATGCCTCTTCGCCGATGACGGTTTGGTGCAGCAGCACGTGGTTCAACACGCTGCCCAAACTGTAATTGGTGTTCGGGTCGGTAGCGGCAACTTCCACCGCTTCTGAAATGGCGATGCCGAGCGAGCCGCGCGAATCGGGGTGTTCCGCCAAAATGGCGCGTCCGGCGTTGGTGCGGTCGCTGGGGCTGGGGTAAACCGTCGCGCCGAAAGCCTGAATCAATCCGCGCCGGTATGGTTTTTGGTCGTAACTGACGCGCACCATGTACACTTCGCATTCCATATCGAAAAATGAACATGCCATTGCCAGCGATGACCCCCATTGCCCGGCGCCCGTTTCGGTGGACAGTTTGTTGACGCCCGCTTTTTTGTTGTAAAAGGCTTGCGCCACGGCGGTGTTCGGTTTGTGCGAACCGACGGGACTGCTGCCTTCGTATTTGTAATAAATGCGGGCGGGCGTGTCGAGCAGTTTTTCCA
>JALVZI010000274.1 GCA_027022125.1 Anaerolineae bacterium
TGCGTGAAACGTGAAAATCACGCATCACGCATCACGTATCACGTATCACGTATTACAAATGACAAATGACGAGTGACGAATGACAATTGTAAAAATCTGCGGAATCACCAATTTAGAAGACGCCATCACCGCCGCCGAAGCAGGCGCGGATATGCTGGGCTTCATCTTTTATCCTCCCAGCGCGCGGTATGTTGCGCCGGAAACGGCAAGAAAGATAGTTCAAAGTTCAAAGTTCAAGGTTCAAAACAGACAGCAAAACCTTGAACCTGAAACTTTGAACTTTGAACGCCCTGCCTTTGTTGGCGTGTTCGTCAATTCCCCTGCCGAGGAAATCCGCGAGATTATGGATTTTTGCGGGCTGGATTTGGCGCAATTACACGGCGATGAATCGCCGGAAATGGTGGCGTCCTTCGGCGGGCGAGCCTTCAAAGCCATCAACCCATCATCACCGGAGCAAGCGGAGCGGCTCGCACAGAAATTTGCTTTTTCGATAAATCGTCCATCACGTTTCACGCCTCACGTATCACTGCTCATTGACGCCTTCCACCCCACCGAGCGCGGCGGCACGGGGAAAATCGCCGATTGGGATCTGGCGGCGCAACTTGCCCGCCGATACCCCATCCTGCTGGCGGGCGGACTCACGCCGCAAAACGTCGCCGCCGCCGTCCGCACCGTGCGTCCCCTCGGCGTGGATGTCAGCAGCGGCGTGGAAGCATCGAAGGGGAAGAAAGACCCCGCCAAAGTGCGGGCGTTTGTCGAGCAGGTGAAATTAGCGATTGGTTGATTGGTGATTCATGAAACGTGAAGCGTGATGCGTGATTTTCACGTTTCACGCCTCACGCTTCACGCATAATTGTCAAAAAAGGAGAGAAATTATGGCTTACTCCATTTCCCACGCAGTGAACGGCAAATTCGGGCAGTATGGCGGACAATTTGTGCCGGAAACGCTGATGCCCGCGCTGGCGGAACTCGAATCGGCATACGCCGCCGCCATCGCCGACCCCGAATTTATGGCGGAATTTGACCGGCTGCTGAAAACGTATGTCGGGCGCGAATCGCCGCTGACGTTTGCCCGCCGCCTCACCGACTATCTCGGCGGGGCGAAAATCTACCTGAAACGGGAAGACCTGAACCATTCCGGCGCGCACAAAATCAACAACGCGCTGGGGCAGGCACTGCTGGCGAAACGGATGGGCAAACGCCGCATCGTTGCCGAAACGGGCGCGGGTCAGCACGGCGTCGGCACGGCGACCGCCTGTGCCCTGCTGGGGTTGGACGCCATCATCTATATGGGCACGGTGGACATCGCCCGCCAGCAGCCGAATGTGTACCGTATGAAATTGCTCGGCGCAGAAGTGCGCCCGGTGGAATCGGGCAGCAAAACGCTGAAAGACGCCATCAATGAAGCCATCCGCGACTGGGTCACAAATGTGGACTCCACCCATTACCTGCTCGGCTCGGTGCTGGGACCGCACCCGTATCCCACCATCGTCCGCGATTTTCAGGCGGTCATCGGGCGGGAAGCGCGGCGGCAGATTTTGGCAGCAGAGGGACGGTTGCCCGATATGCTCATTGCCTGCGTGGGCGGCGGCTCGAATGCCATCGGGCTGTTTCAAGCATTTCTGGAAGATGAAAATGTGGCGATGGTCGGTGTGGAAGCGGGCGGACTCGGCATCGAAAGCGGCAAGCACGCCGCCCGTTTCGCCGACCCCGACCGCGCGCGGGTGGGCGTGCTGCACGGCACGCGCTCGTATGTCCTCCAAACCGCGGACGGGCAAATCATGGAAACGCACTCGGTCAGCGCCGGGCTGGATTACCCTTCGGTGGGACCGCAGCACGCCCTGCTCCGCGAGGTCGAGCGCGCGGGTTACACCTTTGCCACCGATGACGAAGCGCTGGAAGCATTCCATCTTCTGTCGCGGCTGGAAGGCATCATCCCCGCGCTGGAATCGGCACACGCCGTCGCCGAAGCCATCAAACGCGCCCCCCAAATGTCGAAAGATGACATCATCATCGTCAACCTGTCGGGGCGGGGCGATAAAGATTTGGATACGGTGATGGCGAATTACGAATAGCGAATTACGAATAGCGAATTACGAATAGCGAATTACGTAGGACTTACGCAGGCGGAAGATTTCAGCCACGAATTTCCACAGATTACACGAATTATCGAACAAAAAGTGTGGTGTGATTGTATTTTGAATAATCGTCACCGTAGGGGCGAAGCGCCGCTTCGCCCCTACAAAAACACGACTAATTTTTATTTGTTGGTCAAAATGCGTAAGTCCTATTACGAATAGCGAATTGCGAATGCAACCCTGCTACCCTGTCACCTTGAAACCTTGAACTTTGAACCCGAAACCAGAAACCAGAAACCCGAAACCGGAGACCCTATGACCCTCAAAACCATCGAAACAACGTTTGCCCGCAAACCTGCGTTTATGCCATACATTCCGCTGGGATACCCCACCCCCGACGCATCGCTGGACGCGGTGCGGGCGGTGGTTGCCGCCGGCGCCGATATGGTCGAACTCGGCGTGCCTTTTTCCGACCCCCTCGCCGACGGACCCACCATTCAAGCCGCCACCCAGCGCGCGCTGGAAAACGGCGTCACGGTAGAAACCTGTCTGCAAATGGCGGCGCAACTCCGCGCCGAAGGCATCACCGTGCCCTTTCTGCTGATGGGCTATCTGAACCCCTTTCTGGCTTTCGGGCTGGAAAATCTGGTGACTGCCGCGGCGCGCGCCGAAATTGACGGCTTCATCATCCCCGACCTGCCGCCGGAGGAAGCGGGCGAAATGGACGCGCTCTGCCGCCGCGAAAATCTGGCGCTGGTCTATTTTCTCGCGCCGACCAGCACGCCGGAGCGCATCGCACTGGTGGCGGAGAAGGCGCGCGGTTTCATCTATTTGGTGTCGCTGACGGGCGTGACCGGCGCGCGCAACCAACTTTCCGACACCCTGCCGCAATTTGTGGCACGGGTGCGCGCCGCCACCGATACCCCGCTCGCGGTCGGTTTTGGTATTGGGGATGGCGCACAGGCGCGGCAAGTAGCGCAATTC
>JALVZI010000275.1:0-4310 GCA_027022125.1 Anaerolineae bacterium
ACCCGCCATAGCACAATATCGAACACCTGTCAAATCTCAAACTGCGTAAGGTGAGTCAATAAAGTCATCATACCGTTTGGCGAAAACGGGTTCAGCAGGTATTATTTACCGATAATAATAGGTGATGACATTATGACAATTGCTTGGGGTAAACGCTTTCCGCTGCCATGGCGAAAGCGCACCAAAACCGAAAATACATCCGCCGCCCAAACCGCCGAAACCACCGGCGGCGGCGATGACCATACCCCGTGGGAAAAAGTCGCCGACGGCTTGCTCCCGCTGGAAGCCGAAGTGGTCAGAAGTCGGTTGGAAAGCGAAGACATCCCCGCCGTCATCCGGCGGGAAAGTATCGGCGCGGTGATGGGTTTTACGGTTGGCGGCTTGGGCGCGGTGAGCGTCTGGGTTCCCGAATCGCTGGCAGAGCGGGCGCTGTCGATTCTGAACGAATGAGAAAGTGACAAATGTCCCCAGAAATAGTGACTGTCATCACTGTTACAGCGGATGAATCCGGTTATAATATCACCATTCCCCGTTGTCGGGAAAGAATATGCGAGGTTGAACCATAAATGAAAAAAATTACGAAACGCTCTGTTTTTCTGCTGCTGCCGGTTTTGTTGCTTTTGGGTGTGACGGCTTTTGCCCAGTCGCCGACCATTGACAATTTGGTGGTGCAAATTTGGCCCGAATTCGACCGTCCCGAAACGCTGATAATTTATCAGGGGCAATTGGCGGCAGATGAAAGTTTACCCGCCACGCTGACTTTTGAACTGCCCGCCAGAATTGAAAAAATGCACGCGGTGGCGATTATGGCGCCAGAGGGAAATTTGGTCAACGCCGATTATACCCTCACGCCGAAAGACGATTCCACACTGGTGCTCACTTTCACTGCCGATAACCCGCGTTTTCAATTTGAATATTACGACCCCGCCGTGGTGGTGAAAAACGGGTCAGCCCGAAATTTGGCATATGTCGGCACGACTCTGTCGCCGGTGAACAACCTGCAAATTGAAGTTCAACAGCCGGTCGGGGCGAAAGATATGGAAATTACCCCGCCCGCGGATGAAGTGATGACCGGTTCCAACAATTTTCAGTATTTCATTTACAAGCGGGAAAATGTCGAACCGGGACAATTCATCAATTTGACCGGAAAATACACGAAAGAGAGCGATACGCTCACGGTGGATGCGCAGACGGTGGGCATTGTGCAGCCCACTGCCGCGCCCGCATCTCCGCCGCTGGCGGCAGCGATGCCCGGCGGCAGCAACTGGGCGATGACGCTGGGTTATGTGCTGGTCGGATTGGGAGTGGGCGTGCTGCTGGTTGCCGTGGGGATTTGGTTTTTCAACAATCGCGGCGAACCGGAACCGGAAGAAGTTTCGCCGCGCCGCCCCGTGCGCAAACGGGGCACACCCCCCGCGCCGAAAGCGGTCAATCCGGCGGGAACCACCGATGCCAAAAGCAAATTTTGTCCGCAGTGCGGCACACGGTACAAACCCGGCGCGAAATTTTGCCATCAGTGCGGCGCGCCCCGCCGGTAGGGCGGAGGTTGGAGATTGGCGATTAGAGATTGGTTGATTGACAATAACCAATCTCCAATAACCAATAAACCTGAGTTCGGGATAAGCGAAACAATGTTCAATTGAAGTAAAAATAGTCCACAGATGGACACAGATTTACACTGATTTTTATTTTTTCTGTGAAAATCTGTGCTCATCTGTGTGAATCTGTGGACTGAAAATTTTATCCCAAATTGAGGTAATAACGAATCTCCAATCAACCAATCTCTCCAATTTTAATGTCGCTTTAAACTAGAATCGGTATGATGAGAATGGCACTTTTGCGGTTGATGAAAATCATCGCTGCCGTGGCGACCGCGTGGAGCATATTTGGCGCGGGGCAGGCGGCAGCACAATTGCCAAAAACCGCACCGCAGATATTCTTTTCCGCATTTTATGGCGGGCAGTGGGATATTTTCAGCGTGTCGCCCGATGGGGCGACCCTGCGGCAAATTACCAACGATATATTCGATGACCGTGACCCGGCAATTTCGCCGGATGGCAGCCGGTTGGCATACGCTTCGCGGCGGGCGGGCAATTGGGACATCTATCTGCTCGATTTGACCACCGGCGCGGAGACCCGGTTGACCACCCACCCGCATTTCGACGGCGCACCGGCGTGGAATCCCGACGGGCGGCGAATCGCTTTCGAGTCATTCCGCAGCGGCGATTTGGATGTGTGGCTGCTGGATACCGGCGGCGACGCCCCCCCGCGCAATCTCACTGCCGATTCCCCGGCGCAGGATTATGCGCCCGCGTGGGGTGACACGGGGAACACGCTTTTTTTCGCTTCGGCGCGGGCGGGGGACGATGATATTTGGTCGCTCGATGTGCCGTCGGGGGAGTTGCAGCAACTGACCACCGCCGACACGTCCGATAGCCAGCCGGTATGGGACGCTGTCGGGCAGCGATTGGGGTTCACCGTGAATCGGCTGGGCGAAAAAGATGTTTGGTTCGCCCCAAAATTGACAGACCCCCGCCCGCTGACATGGCTGGGCAGTGCGGAACAGCCCGCATTTGCCCCCGACGGGTCGGCGCTGGCGGTGGTTCTGCGCGGCGGCAACAGCGACCGTCTGCTGCGGTTGGATGCCGGCGACCCCGTGCCGCACTATCTCACGCCGCCGGTGCTGTTGCGCGGCGGCATCAGTTGGCGCACGGCGGCGGTGACGGGCACGGTGATTGCGCCGTTTGCGCCGCAATTGTGGGCGCGCGGGTTGTACACCGAAACGGTATCGCCCAGCAAAAGTTCCACCGGTGAACCGTTCGATTTGGTGCGTATCAACGATTTGAACGTCCGCGAACCGTGGCTGGCGGATACGGTGGATGATTCTTTCCGGGCGATGCGTTATCGTTTGCGCGATGAAATCGGTTACGATTTTCTGGGCACGCTGTCGGAAACGCTGCGCCCGCTGGTGTTTGCCAGCGATGCCAGCCAATATTCCAGTTGGCACAAAAGCGGTCGGGCGTTCGATACCCGTTTCGATTTGCCCGGCGGGCGGCTGCAGATTGTGAAAGAAACCATCGGCGGGAATGTCTATTGGCGGGTGCTGCTGCGCTGCGATGACCAGAGCGGCAAATGCGGCGAACCTGCCACCGCGCGTGCGTGGGATTACAGCGGTCGGGCGCGGACGGTGCTGGCACCGGAGCAGGGCGGGGTGGAAAAACCGCCACTGTACGGCTATTATGTCGATTTTACCCGTTGGGCGCGAATGTACGGCTGGCAGCGCATCGCCTCGCACGATGATGCGGATTTCAGTTGGACATGGCATTTTAAAGCGTTTGAATACTGGCATTTTCAAAAGCCGCTGTTTGTCGGCGAGCGCAGCAACTGGTATGCGGCGGTCGAGCAGGTTTATCCGCCTGCCAAAGTTGAATCGTATTTTACATGGCAAAAAACACGCGACGCCGGCGAAGATGTGGATGTTATTATGCTAAAAGGCATTCCCGGAACACCGGCGGCACAGCGCTGGTGGCAACAGTTGACAAATAGCGAGTGACGAATAGCGAATAGCGAGTGACGAATAGCGAATGCCCGAATGGGCGAATGATGAATTTGCCAAATTGCAGTTGAGTGAATACCGTTCACGCATCACGTATCACGCATCACGCATCACGCATCACGCATCACGTATCACGTATCACGCATCACGCAACACGCAATAATTTCTATATGGAGGAAATAAATGCAGAGTGAGAAAGTAATGGGTATTCCCAACGAAGCGGCGAAAAGCCGGACGCAGGGCAAAGCCAAATTCATCATCGGTGGGTTGGTGATTGCCGTGGCGGTGGCGTATCTCATTTTCACCGGCATCCAAAGCAGTGCGGCATATTATCTCACGGTGGATGAGTTGTATGCCAAACAGTCGGCGATGATGAACAAACAGGTTCGCGTTTCCGGGATGGTTGACCCCGCCACCATTGATTATGACCATCAGAACCTCATTTTAAAATTCAATATTCTCGGCGAAAACGGAAAATCGCTGCCGATTGTGTTCAATGGTCCCCAACCCGACCAGATGCGGGAAGGCGCGGAGGCGATTGTCGAAGGCAAGTTCGACGGGTCGGTGTTTCAAGCCAAAACGCTGCTATTGAAATGCCCCAGCCGTTACGACGATTCGGTTGAAGAAGTGACGGTTAATTCGTATTGACCTTGATTTGGTTGAAACTTTTTGTGTGACTGAATTTCAGCCACGAATTTCCACAAATTTCACGGATTTTTAATGTCATTCCGGAATTTCCCGCAGGGAAATATCC
>JALVZI010000275.1:4320-9944 GCA_027022125.1 Anaerolineae bacterium
AGCGAAACACCGTGGATTCCCGCTTTCGCGGGAATGACATTATAAAAATTGCCGATGATTTTTGTAATTTCGACACACTTTTCAAAAGTTTCATTTAGTTTCTTGATTTGGTTGTAATTACCCGGTCTGTCACTGCGAGGCGCGCAGCGCCGAAGTAACCTCCGGTCGGCAAGTGTGAAAATTGCTTCGCCTGCGGCTCGCAATGACATTTTCGCGCTCAATCCGTGTTCAATGCGTAGGGGCGACCCTTGTGGTCGCCCAAAGCCCAAAGCAGGGCAGCCACAAGGGCTGCCCCTACGATTGTTCGAGGTGAACACAGCGCGCTATTCGCTACTCGCTATTCGTCATTTGCTATTCACTACTCAAAAAACAGGATGGAAATATGCCGGCAATTGGATATACTGCACAAGTTCTCGCGTTGATTTTGGCTGTTTATGCCATCGTCGTCGCGGTGATGGGCGCGCGTAAAAACCGCGCCGATTTGGTGTTAAGCGCCAAAAATGCGTCGTTGGGCGTAACAATTTTGCTCACAGTGGCAGTGCTGGTAATGGAGTATCTGCTGCTCACCCAACATTACCAAACGGAATATGTCGCCCAAGTGACCAACCGCGATGCCACCACCTTCTTTCGGGTCGCGGCATTGTGGGGGTCTCAAAACGGGTCGCTCCTCTTTTTCGCATGGCTGATGTCGCTTTTTACCGGCGCAGTTTTGTTGAACAAATGGGGCGCGGTGAAAACGCTCATTCCGTATGTGATGGCGGTGATGAATTTTGTTTTGGTCTTTTTCATCGGGTTGATTGTCACCGTGGCGAACCCTTTTGCGCAACTTTCTTTCTTCCCCGCCGATGGCAACGGGTTGAACCCGATGCTGTACCACTGGGGCATGGTCATTCACCCGCCGATTCTGTACATCGGTTTTGTGGCGTTCATCGTGCCGTATGCCTTTGCGATGGCGGCACTGTTCACCAACCAGCGCGGCGATTTGTGGATGCGCACCACTCGCCGCTGGACGCTGGTTGCCTGGCTGTTTTTGAGCATGGGTCTGCTGCTCGGCGGGCGTTGGGCGTATGATGTGCTCGGCTGGGGCGGCTACTGGGGCTGGGATGCGGTGGAAAATGCCGCACTCATTCCATGGCTGGTGGCTACCCCATTCCTCCATTCGGTCATCATTCAAGAAAATCGGGGGATGATGAAACGCTGGAATGTGGGACTCATCATCCTGACTTTCGCGCTGGTCATCGAAGGGACATTCCTCACCCGTTCCGGCGTGATTGGCTCGGTGCATACCTTTGCCCAAAGCGCCATTGGACCGCTCTTTTTGGGCTTCATTGGCATCATGTTTATCGCCTCGCTGGTGCTGTTCATTAGCCGCTGGGAACTGCTGGCAAGCGACAATGAACTCGACTCGGTTCTTTCCCGCGAAGCCATTTTTCTGCTGAACGACCTCTTTTTCATTGGTATCGCTTTTACGGTTTGGTGGGGCACGCATTTCCCCATCATCTCCGAAGCGTTGCTGGGGAATAAAATTGTGGTGGGACCGCCCTTCTTCCAAAAGGCGACGGGACCCCTCTTTGCCGGTATTGTGCTGCTGATGGGCATTGCCCCGCTGATGCCATGGCGGCATATCAGTTCTAAAAAATTGTTGCGGCAACTGACAGTGCCGGCGGCGGTGGGCGTGGCAGTGGCAATTTTGCTGCCACTGTTCACTATGATTAAAATGAAAGGCGCGGTGATGACCTTCGCTTTTGTGGCGTTTACTGCCACCGTCACGCTGATGGAATACTGGCGCGGCATCAATGCGCGGCATCGCGCCCGCAGCGAAAATTATTTCACGGCGATGGTGCGTTTGGTGGCGCGCAACCGGCGGCGATACGGCGGCTATCTCATCCATTTTGGCGTTCTTTTTGCCACCATCGGTATCGTCGGTATGGAATTTTATCAGGTGGAAACCCAGCAAAATGTGTCGCTCGGAGAGTCATTTTCCATCGAATCGCCCTTTACCGGCAGGTACGATTTAACGTTTGAAGGTTTGAAGCAGGTTCCCGGCAAGCCCGGCGTGGAAAATACCGTCGCTACGCTGCAAGTGAGTCATAATGGCAAAGTGGTGAATACGATTGAACCGTATCGGGAATTTTTTGTGCGGCAGCAGCAACCGATGACCATTCCCGATATTCACCGGCAGGGAATGTCAGAATTGTATGTGATTATCGCCGGATGGGAACCCGATGGACAGAGCGCCAGTTTCAAAGCCTATATCAACCCGATGATTAACTGGCTGTGGTTCGGTGGGCTGGTCTTTGTGCTCGGCACGCTGGTTGCGGCGTGGTCACCTTCGACGCAGGTGGCGCGTCAAACAAAAACGGCAAAATCTCGGCGGAATGTGGTAGAGGTGTCATGAAAAAATATGCTATTCCTTTTTTGTTTTTGGTAACGGTGATTGTGTTTGTGGCGGCGGTTGCGCCGGTATTTGCGCAAGAGCCTTCGATGGATGCGGTGAATCACGTGGCACGAAAATTGAACTGCCCCACGTGTCAATCGCTTAATTTGGAAGATTGCCGCACGCAAACGTGCGACCAGTGGCGCGACCAGATTAAAGATTTGCTGGCAGAAGGTTACACCGAACAAGAGGTACTCGATTGGTTCATCGCGCGGTTTGGCGTGGAAGTTTTGCAGGAACCGCCGCGGCAGGGACACGGATTGTTCGCGTGGCTGTTGCCCGCCGTAGGATTGCTGATTGGTGTCGGCTGGTTGGCGTTCACTTTGCGACGGTGGTCGGTAGCAAACGCCGAAACGGTGCCGGTTACCGCCGATACACCGGCGGACATCGGTGTGGATGAAGAATATCTCCGTAAAATCGAAGAAGATTTGAAGGAATTTTAACCATTATGACAGAAACAACACCACCCAAAAAATCTACGGCAAAAATAATCGGGCTGACGCTGGGTATTGTGGCGTTACTGGTGCTCTTTTTTGTTTTTGCCTTCGGTCTGCAAAAAAGAGAATCGACTCAGTTGCAGGGCGCACCCGCCCCCGATTTCTCCATTACCTCATTTGACGGGGAAACTTACACGCTCGAATCGTTGCGCGGCACACCGATACTCATCAACTTTTGGGCAAGTTGGTGCGTGGAATGCTATAAAGAAGCCGCCCTGCTGGAACAAGCCTCGCAGGATTTTAAAGGCAAAGTGCTCTTTTTGGGGATAGATTATCTGGATACCGAAAAAGATGCAATGGAGTATATGGAGAAATACGGCGTAACCTACCCCTCCGGTCCCGATATCGAATCGCGGATGGCGAAAGCATACCGCATCACCGGCGTGCCCGAAACGTTTTTCGTTACCGCTGACGGGCAAATCATTCACGTGCAAATCGGACCCATCGAACGCCCGCAACTTTATCAACTTTTGGAAAAACTCGCCGCTACCGGAGGCTAATTGCCATGGATATTGTCTTCATCGCTATCATTGTGCTAATGATTGCTGCCACGCTTTGGTGGGTACTCAAGCCAATCCTCAGCACACAAACCGAATTTGAAGTTACAGAACGCGCCGATTTGCTCACACTGGGTGAATTGGAGATGAAACGCGACGCGATTTATTCTGCCATTAAAGATTTGGAATTGGATTTTGAAAGCGGAAAAATTGCCGAACAGGATTATCAGCAGGGGCGGTTGAAATTTATGCAGCAGGTTGCCGCCATTTTAAAACAAATTGACACGCTTTCCGGCAGTTACGAAAGCCGGTTGGAATCGCAGGTGGATGCGCTGCTCGCCGATGATAAAATTGCCGCCGCCGATGACCTGCGCGCCGCCGCGCGCGCCGAGTTGCGCGCCAAAATCGAAACCATCGCCACCGGTACATCCGATTACACCTGCCCGCAGTGTGGGCATCCGTTTGAAGCGGGCGATACCTTTTGCACAGAATGCGGCGCGTCGCTCACCACCGAATGCCCCGCGTGTCACGGGCAAGTGTTGCTCGGTGACAAATTTTGCCCCCATTGCGGCGAAGCAATGGCAACGGCGGAGGTGGCATCATGAAACTGAAACTGCTTGCCGCAATTGCAATTTTATTGCTCGCGGCGGGATGGTTCGCTGTGGCGCAACCGGCAAACGCCGCCCCGCCGAAACAGGAACCGCCGCTGCCCCAAAAACTATCGGCGGTAAACGGGCAATCCATTTTCGCCGAAAATTGCCAACCGTGTCACGGCACAACCGGCAAAGGCGACGGACCCACCGCCGCATCGTTGCCCAACCAACCCCCCGATTTTACCGACCCCGCCACGCTGAATGCGATGTCTCCCGCAGAGATATTCAGCGTGATAAAAAACGGGCGGATGGACAAAATGATGCCGCCGTGGGAACAGCGGTTATCCGATGAGCAGATTTGGGACGCGACGGCATATTTACTGACGCTGAACGCGCCCGATGCCACACTGGAACGCGGCAAAACCGTGTTCAACGAAACGTGCGCCACCTGTCACAACAGCGACGGTTCGGCGGCGGCGGTGGATTTTGCCGACCCGACCACGCTGGCAACCGCCGGCACCGATGCGCTGCTGGCAACCTTCCGCACGGCGGATGACCCCCATGCCGATGCGCTGCAATCGCTGGATGATACCGATGTGGCGGCGGGAATAGCCTTCGCCCGCTCGTTGAGTATCGAAATGCCGGTGGCGGTTCCCCACGACGGGGTGCTGACCGGCACGGTCATCAATGGCACTACCGGCGACCCCGTGCCCGATATTCCGCTGACGCTGTACACCGTGTCATCGGATGGTAGCCTGCTGGAACAGACCGACGGTAGCAGCGGCGCGGATGGCACGTTCAAATTTGAAAAACTGCGACGGGAGCACACTGCCAATTTTGTGCTGGAAGCGGTTTATAACGATGTTCACTATTTCTCGGACGGTTCGGCGATTTTTTTGCCGGACAGCACCGAAACCACCCTCGATATAAACGTGTATGAAACCACCGATGACCCGTCGGTGGTAGAGGCAACCACACTGCACCGCATTGTGGCATTCGTGCCCGACTTTATCAGCATTACCGATATTTACGTTTTTTCCAACAATTCCGACAAAACGTTCATCGGCAAAATGGGCGCGGACGGTATGCCGGAAACAGTGCGCATCGCCGTGCCGGACGGCGCGCAGGAAGTTTCCTTCCAGTTTGATACCGCCCGTCAAGCCGAAGATAACATTTATGTTGATTCGCGTCCGGTGACTCCCGGCACGGAAAATTATTCGCTCGCCGTAAGTTACGGCATCCCCATCAAAGGCAAATCCGTAACGGTGAAAACCCCGCTGCTCACGGCGATACCGGCGGTGAATCTGCTGATAACCGATCAGGGCGAAACGGTATCCGGCGACCAACTGGAACGTTTGCAGGATAGAACCATTCAGGGCGACACCTACCAGCAATGGAAGGGTGAAAATTTTGCCGCCGGCGATGATTTGGTGATGACTTTCGGGCGGCTGAACAAACTTGATTTCGCCGCCGCGACCGGCGGTTCATCCCCGTCTGGTGGACTGGCAGCCGCCGGTCCCGACCAGCAATATCTGCAATGGGTGGTGCTGGCTTTGGGCGCACTGCTCATTGGGTTTGTGGTGATTATGACCAACCGCAC
>JALVZI010000276.1 GCA_027022125.1 Anaerolineae bacterium
CTCATACATGCCCGATATGTGGCAGCGCATCAATCCCACCGATGTGCTGGTGTATCTCGATGCATCGCTGGAAACTATTGCCAAACGTCGCGGTATTTCATGGGGACAGGAACGGCTCGATGCGCTGAACCATCGTTTGCGGCACGCCCGCGCCCACGCCGATTTTTACTTGCCCACCGATGACCTTTCGCCGGAAGAAGTGGCGGCGGCAGTGGCGGAGTTTCTGCGGAGAATCTGAAACCAAAAGAGGACTATCATACATGCAAGCAAATATCACCGGAAGAATGCGGTTTTTCACCATCTTGATGGCGGCACTGGCACTGTTGGCGGCAATGTGGGCGGGAGTCATCCGCATCGGTTGGGCGTGGAATCCCATTCAGGCGAAATGGATTACCTCTCACGCCGCGTTGATGGTCAGTGGTTTTTTGGGCACGGTTATCGGTGTGGAGCGGGCAATCGCGCTGAACAGAGTGTGGACATTTGCCAGCCCGGCGCTGGCGGCGCTGGGTGCGCTGGCACTGCTGCTGGGACTGCCGAGCATCATCGGCACGGTGCTGATAGTGTTGGGCAGTTTGGTGCTGGTGGCGGTGTTTGGGCTGATTTTAAAATTGCACACCGCCATTTATACCGGCACGATGGCGCTGGGCGCGGTACTGTGGGCGGTGGGCAATCTGGTAGTGCTGTTCGGCGGTGCGGCTTGGCTGGCGGTCGGCTGGTGGATGGGCTTTCTGCTGTTGACGGTTGCCGGTGAACGGCTGGAGTTGAGTCGCATTCTGCGGCTGTCGGCGAAAGTGCAAAATATGTTCATCGCCATTGCGGCGATATATGTGCTGGGATTGGTCATCACACTGGTGAATCTATCGCTGGGCACACGCATCGCCGGGGTGGGTGTGCTGCTGATGGGGCTGTGGTTGGCGCAGTATGATATTGCCCGCCGCACCATCAAAACCGAAGGGCTGTCGAAATTCATCGCGGCGGCACTGCTGACCGGTTATTTCTGGCTGGTGGTCAGCGGCACGCTGGCAGTGTGGTTCGGCGGGCAATATGCTGGATTGCGCTATGATGCCATTCTGCATTCGCTGCTGGTCGGGTTTGTCATTTCGATGATTTTCGGACACGCCCCGATAATTTTTCCGGCGGTTTTCGGCAGAGAAATCCCGTACACCAACTGGTTTTATTCGCATTTGATTTTGCTGCACGTTTCGCTGCTGCTGCGCGTGGGCGGCGATTTGGCGGTGCTGCCGGTGTGGCGCAAATGGGGCGGATTGCTCAATATGATTGCCATCCTGCTTTTTTTGGCGAACACCATCACCGCTGTGACACGCGGTAAAAAACGGCTGAAATATGACTGACGCACCGGAGCAGATGTATGGCTGAAAATGATGGCGTGCCGCGCCGGCGGGTGGTGGTCACCGGCTTGGGCGCGATTTCGCCGCTGGGGAACGATGCCGCTGCCACATGGCGCGGATTTGCCGCCGGTGTGTGCGGTGTCGAGCGCATCACCCGTTTCGATACGGCGGATGTGCCCGCCAAAATTGCCGCTGAAGTGAAGAATTTCGACCCGACCGAAATTGTCAGCCGGAAAGAGGCGCGGCGATTGAGCCGGTTCATCCTGTATGCGCTGGCATCGGCGCGGCAGGCGCTGGCAGATGCGGCACTCGATATGGCGGCGGAAGACCCCACCCGCATCGGGGTGGAAATTGGCAGCGCGTTGGGCGGTTTGCCCCTCATCGAAACGCAGAGCGTTACCCTGCACGAAAAAGGATATCGCCGCATCAACCCCACGCTCATTCCCGCCACACTGGCGAATATGGCGGCGAGTTATGTCAGCATTGATTTGCATGCGCTGGGAGCCGTCAGTGCGCCGGCGGCGGCGTGTGCCAGTGGCATTATCGCCATCGGGCAGGCGATGCGCCGCATTCAGTGGGGCGAAACCGATGTGATGTTCGCCGGGGCGGCAGATAGTGCCATCACCCCGATTGCCGTGCTGGGGTTTTACCGGTTGGGTGCGCTGACGGCGCGAAACGACACGCCGGAACGCGCCATCACCCCGTTTGATGCCGACCGCGATGGCACGGTGCTGGGCGAAGGCGCGGCGGTGCTGGTGCTGGAATCGCTGGCGCACGCGCGGGCGCGCGGCGCGAAAATTTTGGCGGAAGTGGTCGGGTATGCCACCACCGCCGATGCGTTCCACACGGCAGCGCCCGACCCTACCGCCGATGGCGCCACTCGGGCGATGGTCGGTGCGCTGCGCGATGCGGGGATGACCCCCGCCGAAATCGGCTATATTGCCGCGCACGGCACGGGCACACCGCTGAACGATGCGGCGGAAACGCGGGCAATCAAGCGCGCTTTCGGTGCTGCTGCGGCGCGGATACCGGTCAGTTCGCAAAAAAGCATGGTGGGACACACGCTCGGTGCGGCGGGCGCGCTGGCATCGCTGGCGGCGGTGAACGTGCTGCAAACGGGCATCATCCCGCCGACCATCGGGCTGCACACCCCCGACCCCGCCTGCGATTTGGATTATGTGCCGAATGTGGCTCGGCGGGCGGCGGTATCGGCGGTCATGGCAAACGCTTTCGGGTTCGGCGGGCAAAACGCGAGCATTATTTTCAAAAAATGGTAAAAATTTGCCAATTTTAAAAAATATGCTATCATACCGCCCGTAAATGCGGGTATAGTTCAGTGGTAGAACGCAACCTTCCCAAGGTTGATGTCAAGGGTTCGAGTCCCTTTACCCGCTCTAAAGGTCAGTCGCCCGGCTGACCTTTTTTGATTCCGCGACAGATTCTCCAACTCTTTTGCATCCCGAAAAACTTGGTGCTACAATAAACTCGCAGACAATTTTAACCCCATACGTGACACAATCGGGTGTTACGGTATTGCACGAGGAGGTGTAAAGTGAGGCAGTATGTTGTTCACGAAGTGATTCGGCGCACGCTGATAACCAATCCCGACCAACTGGTTGTTTCCGGCAACACGCGGCTGACGTATGCCCAACTGTACGGGCGAGTGCTGCGGCTGGCAAACAGTCTGCGCGAATTGGGCATCGGTGCGAGCA
>JALVZI010000277.1 GCA_027022125.1 Anaerolineae bacterium
CCCCAACGCCCGCACCGACGGCAACGCCATCTCCCACCGCCACCCCGAACCCGTTTCCGCCGGCACAATCGCCGCCCACCCGAATTGTCGCGCCGTCCATCGGGCTGGACAGCCCGGTGGTGGAAAATGGTTGGCATCAGGAAACGGTCAACGGGCAAACAGTCAGTGTGTGGGATGTGGCAGAATATGCCGCCGGATGGCACATCAATTCGGCGTTGCCGGGGCACGGCGGCAATGTGGTACTGTCGGGTCACCACAACATCAAAGGCGAGGTTTTCCGCTATATTGTCGATTTGAAACCGGGCGACATCATCACCCTGTATGCCGACGGTCGTCCGTATGAATATCGGGTGGAAGAAAATTTCATCGTGAAAGACAAAGGCGAACCGCCGGAAGTGCGCCGTCAAAATGCGCAGTGGATTGGTCCTTTTGATGACGAGCGGCTGACGCTGGTGACATGCTGGCCCTACACCAATAACACCCATCGTGTGATTGTAATAGCCAAACCGGTGAAAGAATAGTTGTCAGTTGTCAGTGGTCAGTAATCGGCTGAACACCTTTCGCCCATCTGCACCATTCGCTCATTCGCACCATTCGCAGATTCGCCCATTCGCTTATTCGCAGATTCGCGCTATTTATTGTAAAATATCGCCACAAAAAAAACGAGGCGTTATTATGTTTTTCTGGAAAAAACCGAAACGAACATCTGATATATTGTGGCTCGATTTGGGCGATTTGGGTGATTTGGTTCACCCCAACGGACCGCACGAGCAGTGGCAAGACCACGGATTGGGCTTGCTGCGCACCATTATGCACCAAAACGGGGTAATGACCGACATCGCGTCCACGCGGCGGTTGACCAACTGGAAACAACTGTACCCGCAGGTAAAAGGCTACAAAATGCTGCTGATGAACATTCGCAGTTATACCTACCCCGTGGGGCGCAAAGCGGCGCAGATTTTTAAAGAAGTAAATCCCGACAGCACCATCATTGTGGGTGGTATGCACGCCACCGTCGCGCCGGATGAACTGTTGGAAATCCCCGAAATTGACCGGGTGGTGCAGGGCGCGGGCGAAGAAATTATTTTGGACATCGTGCAGCATCCCGAAAAATTCGAGCGGCTGACAGTCGGTGTGGGGTCGAAAAGTATGGCGGACTGGCCCCAAATTGACCGCACCCTGTGGCCCCAACCCCACCGCCGCCTGCGAAAGAGTTTCAACTACCCGCTGGAACCGGAATGCGGCTGGGGTCCCGCGCCGGTGGCAACCATTCTCACCAGCCGGGTGTGTCCGTGGCAGTGCGCTTTCTGCAACGAAAATTCGTACATCCCCAACATCGGGCGGCGTCCGGTGGAAATGGTGATTGACGAACTGAATTTTCTCGACCGAAAATACGGCGTGGGGTCAATTGTCATCCACGATTCGATGTTTTTCCAAAATCCGAAATGGCTGGAAGAGTGGATTGAAAAATATCCGCGCAAAGCGAACAAAGTTTGGCCCTACTGGGCGGCGGGTCGCTCCGACACCATCCGTCAGTGGCCCGAACTTTTCACCGCGCTGGTGAAAGAAACCAACTGGGATACCATCTCCATCGGATTTGAGAGCGGCAGCGACCGCATGCTGCGCCTGCTGAACAAAGAATGCACGGAAGAAGACAACTATTTCGCCATTGACCTGCTCAACCGGCTCGGAGAAGAATTCGAGCGCGAAGGGCGCAAGCCGCCGATGTTCTGGGCGAACATTATGCTCGGCATTCCCGGCGAAACACACGAAGACGCATTCAAAACCATCCGTATGCTCAAATCGATGAAATATGTGTACCCGTCCATTTCATATTACGCCCCCTATCCCGGTTCCGCGCTGGGCTACCAACTCATCGCCGAGGGGAAAAGCCTGATGTCGAAAGAAAATTATCACCGCTTCCCCGGCGACGAAAAAGTGAAGGGGGTAGATTACGCTTTCTACCGCGATTTGCTGGCGGGCAAATATGACGCCGAAGTGAACGCCGGGCTGGACGATTATCAGGCACAATTGAAATCGGGCATTTTTGAGGAGGCGTTGATAAAAGCATGAGCAGTTTCAGCAACCCTCATTATATGTATCTTTTCAAAATGAAAAACGGGAAACAAAAATTGGCATACGGACACACGCCGGAAGACGCGCTGGAAATTTTGAGTTACCGTCTGACAGAAGAAGAGATGGCGCAAATCATTCGCGATGATTATATCAAAATTTCACAGCGAAAATTGCAGCAGTATGTTCACAATTTGGGATAAAAGTACATAGTACTTTGTACCCAAAAATACACTGACGTGTACACAAAAATACCATTGAGTAAAAAAAGGGACACAAAAATTGTGTCCCTGCGTTATTTTTCGCTATGGTGAATTTTCCACTTTCAAAATCGCAAAGAATTCTGCTGACAAAAATCGCCGCCGGTGAAACACTGAAATCTCACCGCCATTTGGACGGGCGAAAAATGTATCTGCTGCACCCTCTTTCCGGCGAACCGTCTCCGGTGGCGGCGCGCACGGTGCAATCACTGGTGCGGCGCGGACTGCTTTCCAGCAACCAAAAATTTCCGGTGGCGACATTCTATCTCACCCCGAAAGGGGCGGAGATGGTCGAGAAATTTCGGCGCGGGGGGTAGTTCAAAAATTTTTCAGCACCCACTGTCCCGCGCCGATTGCTACACTGCCCACCAGCACCATCAACAGCAAAAAAGTATAGTCCGGCGATTGCGATTGCGATTCCGGTTGCCCGTTTTCCGTTTCCGTTTTTTTCAATGCGCGGGTCAGCGTTTTAAAAGATTGCCCGCCGCTGATGAGACTGTACATTCCCAGCACATACGCCGCCGCCCCGCCGATGCCCAACCCGACGCCAAACGTGTGCCACGACCACTCGCTGCCACCGGCACGCGCCGCCGCCGCGACAAATCCCATCAGCATAATTTCGGCGGCAATGGCTAGCGCCAAAAACCGCCAGAATTTTTTCAAATCGCCTTTTTTGCCCATAGCGCACCGTCAGCGCGAAATGGTTTCCGCCGCAACTTTTATC